>NZ_JBIQHY010000005.1:12413-28165 GCF_044508335.1 Actinomadura sp. | reverse complement strand
TCCTCGCCGACTTCCTGGAGATCGGGATCACCGGCCGCCCGAGCCCGGTGGACGAGTTCTTCAAGGAGCGGCCATGCCTTGATATGGGCGAGGAGCTCGGCGAGGCGGCGGTAGTCGTCGCAGTCGGCCGAGCCGAGCTGGTCCATGACGGGGGAGGAGTCTGGGGCCGTCCTGTGGAAATGTCCCGAGGAAGCCGAGGGCCGCCCCCTGTTGCCAGGCGCCACCCTTCGGGCGGCCTTGAGGATCTCCACTCTGTCCTGGGCGTTCCGATAGAAGTCCGCTTGGCGGCGGTGGAGTTCGCGTTCGGCGTCTACGAAGGCGGCCCACAGTTCGACTCGGACGGTGAGGTGCTCACGGGCTGCTCCTATCGGGCGGGCACGGCTGGTCGGCGATGCAGATCATGCCGTCTTCGCGCTCATGCCGAACGGCGACCAGTTCGGGCCCACGCTGCCGACCAGGTCGACCGAGCACAACCGGCTGCCGCAAGGGCGAGGTCGGCCGGGTCCGGCGGCCGTGCCGCCTGGTCTGCCTCCGGGGCAAAGAGCTCGCGACCGGACCGTGTTGGGGGAGTTTCGGCGGTTGTCCGGACTTCTTATGGAATGTGCCGCGCCGTGTCGGGTGCATGCGGCTGTGAGCTTGGCGAGTCGCACTAGTCGGTGCGATACGCCAGGTCGTTGGCGGTGGGGAAGTCCTTCACCGAGAGGGCCGGCGAGGTCATTGACGGGCCGGGGTGACGCGTTTGTTCCAGTTGGCGGGCGGATGGTCGGGTTGCTCGTCGTGCAGCAAGTTCCCCGGGCGTCGTGGGAGACGCGGCCGCGCGGGCCGGGGCCGTGTCCGGAGGGTCAGGTGCGGGTCGGGCGCCTTTGTGGCGGGGGTGGTCCGGATAGTGGAGGCGTGAGATCGGCGCCATGGCGAAGGGGCGTCCGGGATGGCGCCGTGGGTGTGCTGAGCGGGGGTCCTGGGGCCTGTCGGGGTCGGGATGGCCACAATGGACGGGGGAGTACGGAGGCGCGCCGGGGCAGGGGGCGGGTAGCGAGGGTGGAGGAAAATGCGTTGCTGTGGTGGGGTTTAGTCGGCAGTCTTATGGGGGTTCCGGGAATGGTCGGTAATTGCCGGAGTTTCCGGGCGTTCGTCTTTTCGTCTGGTGTTGCGGGCGGAAAGGGGCGGTGGAGAGTCGTGCAGGGTGAGGAGGTGAGCCGGTGAACGTGCTCGTTTTGAACGCGTCTTACGAGCCCTTACAAAGGGTGGACCTGCGGCACGCCATCCGCATGCTGGTGCGCGAGGTGGCGGTCGTCGAGGAGGCGGAGGAGGGGCGGACCTTCGGCCGCTTCCCCGTGCCGCGGGTCCTGCGGCTCGTCCGGTACGTCGCGATGCGCTGGCGGCACGGGAGGCGGCCGCCGTGGAGCAAGCGCGGCGTGTACCTGCGCGACCGGGGGCGCTGCTGCTACTGCGGCAAGCGCGGGAACACGATCGACCACGTCCACCCGCAGTCGCGCGGCGGCGGCGACACCTGGGAGAACACCGTCCTGGCGTGCGGGAAGTGCAACAACCGCAAGGGGGACCGGACGGTCGCCGAGGCCGGGCTGCGGCCGCTGTGGGAGCCTCGGGTGCCGCGCTGGGAGGAGCTCGTCGGCCTGTGACGGGGCAGGGGCCGGACCGCCGCCGGGCGGGCCGGCCCCGGGTCGTGTCCGGCGCATGACCCAGTGTGTTTTCTGAAGCCTCTGAGGCTAAATGGACGATTGTGGTAGCGTGCCGCCAATCTTTGGCTTTGTTATCCGGGAGAGATCTGTGGCGGCCCTCGATCCAGGCGGCAGGACGGCCCGTGCGTCGCGCGGGCGCACGATCGCGAGGCGCGCCACCGCGATCGCGCTCGCGGTGGCCGTGTCGGCGGCGCTGCCGCCGGTGTCCGGGAGCGCCGCGGGGCTTCCGCAGGAGCCGAAGGACCTCAAGAAGGAGTACGCCGAGCTGAAGGCGCGCTCGGAGAAGCTCGCGAAGGAGTACCGGGGCGAGCTCATCTCGCTGGAGGAGGCGAAGAAGGCCGCCGAGCGGGCGGGCGCGGCGGCCCTGAAGGCCGACCGCGAGTACGACGCCGCCCGGGCCGGCGTCGCCCGGCTCGCGTCCACGACGTACATGACGGGCCGGCTCGACATGATCCCCATCATCTCGTCGGCCGAGCCCGGCGCCGCCGTCCACGACGCCGCCGTCATCGAGCACATCAGCCGGAACAACGGCCGCCGCATCCAGAACCTGCAGGCCCTCACGACCAAGGCGCAGCAGTCGCACGAGACGGCGAAGAAGAAGCTGGCGGAGGTCAAGGAGGAGATCGAGGACCTGGAGAGCCAGCGCACCCGTGTGAAGAAGCTGCTCGCCAAGTACAAGCCCGAGGTGACGAAGGCGCCCGTCGGCGGCGGCCGCCCCGACGGGGTCAGCGGCACCAAGTCCCCGATCGTGGGCGACTCGGTCACCGCCCGGATGCGCACGGTCCTGCTGGAGATCGACGGCAAGTTCGGCCCGTTCCCGACGATCGGCTGCACCCGGCCCGGCGACCCGCAGGACCACGGCTCCGGCACCGCGTGCGACTTCATGGAGAGCACCGGCGGGAAGATGCCGAGCGCCTCCGCCCAGGCGCACGGCGACCGCGTCGCCCAGTACGTCATCGACAACGCGTCCCGCCTCGGCATCAAGTACGTCATCTGGAAGCAGCGCATCTACGACATGCGCAGCAGCGGCGGCTGGCGCCAGATGGAGGACCGCGGCAGCATCACGCAGAACCACTTCGACCACGTCCACGTCTCCGTCCTCTGACCGCCGCCCCGGGAGGGGGACGCTCGGAGCATGACCTACGACATCGAGGAGCCCTACGGCCCCCTGATCGAGACCACGGTCCGCGTCGCGTCCTGGAACGTCTGGGACCGCTACGGCCCCTGGGCCGACCGGGAGGCGGCGATCGCCGCCGTGCTCCGCGACGCCGCCCCCGACATCGCGGTGCTGGTCGAGGCGTGGGAGGACGGCGGCGACTCGCAGGCCGCCCGGCTCGGCGCGGCGCTCGGCCTGCCGCACGCGGTGTTCCGCGGAGGGGACTCCGGCGCGCCCGCCGGGGGCCGCTCCGGGATCGCCGTGCTGTCCCGGTGGCCCCTCGGCCGCACCGGCGAGCGGCGCCTCGGCGAGCGGGCCGGGGCGGACGGCGGCCTCGCCGTCCACGCGCGGGCCGACGGCCCGCGCGGCGCCCTGCACGTCTTCGGCGCCGCCCTCGGCTGGAAGCTGAACCACAGCGCGGAGCGGCAGGAGCAGGTCCGCGGCCTCGGCGCCTTCGTGCGGGAGACGACCGGACGGGACGCGCCGGTCGTGGTCGCGGGCGACTTCAACGCCGACCCCGACTCCGACGAGATCCGCATGCTCACCGGGCGCGCCGCCGTCGCGGCGCCCGGCGTGGTGTTCTACGACGCGTGGGCGGCGGCCGGGGACGGCACCCCCGGGCACACCTGGAGCGCGGCGAACCCCTGGACGCGGCCCGTGCTGTGGCCGGACCGCCGCATCGACTACATCTTCTCGGCCTGGCCGCGCGCGGGCGGCGCCGGGCATCCCGTCCGCTGCGCGCTGCTCGGGGACCGGCCCGTCGGCGGCGTCGTCCCGTCCGACCACTACGGCGTGGTCGCCGACCTGCGCTACTGAGCGTCGAGGTCGACGACGGCGTCCTCCCGGGCGGAGCGGGCGGCGGCCTCGATGACCTCCAGGCCGGTGATCGCGTCGGTGAGCGTGGTGGGCGGCGGCGCGCCGTCGCGCAGGGCGCGGACGACGCCCGCGTAGAAGTCCTGGTAGGCGCCCGGCGCGGTGGGCTCGGGGGCCGCCTCCCCGGGCGCGCCGAGCAGGCCGTGCGCGTCCGGTGCGGCGATGCCGTAGCCGGGGTCCTTGGGGGTGAGGCCCGCGCGCAGCTGGTCCTCCTGCGGGTCCATGCCGGACACCGTGTAGGACGCGCGGCTGCCCAGGACCCGGAAGCGCGGGCCCAGATGCGCGGCCGTGGCGCTCATCCAGAGGTGCGAGCGGACGCCGTCCCGGTGGGCGAGGGCGAGGAACACGTCGTCGGCGGCGGTCGCGCCCCGGCGGCGGGTGTCGATCTCGGCGTAGACGCGGGCGGGGCGGCCGAACAGGACGACCGCCTGGTCGATGAGGTGGGAGCCCAGGTCGAACAGGATGCCGCCGGCGTCGCGGGGGTCGGTGCTCTCCTTCCAGCCGGCCTTCACCTCGGGCCGCCAGCGCTCGAACCGGGACTCGAACCGCTGGACGCCGCCGAGCGCGCCGGAGCCGATCAGCCGCGACGCCGTGACGAAGTCGCCGTCCCAGCGGCGGTTGTGGTACGGGAACACCGGCAGCCCCCGCACGGCGCTCAGCGCGGCGAGGGAGCGGGCGTCCGCGGCGGACGCGGCCACCGGCTTGTCCACGACGACGGGGACGCCCGCCGTCAGCGCCGCCCGGGCGAGCGGGACGTGCTGCCGGTTGGGCGCGGCGATGACGACGAGGTCGTAGGCGTCCGGCGCGCTCCACAGCCGGTCGGCCCGGTCCACGACGTCGGCCTCGGGGTACCGCTCCCGGACGGCCCGCTGCCGTTCCGGCGCGCGGGTGACGACCGCGGCCAGCCGCAGCCCCGGGACGGACGTGATCAGCGGGGCGTGGAAGACCGAGCCGCCGGTGCCGTATCCGATCAGCGCAACACGCAGGTCCATGCCCCGATCATGACGGATGGCGCGGCGCCGGGCGGGAGGCGGGGTGTCCGGGTGTGCCGGGAGTGGCCTGGGCCACGTAGGCTCTTGTGCGGGGTTCCGGCGGAAGAGGGAGACACGGTGCCCAAGCCCGTACTGCTGACCGTGGACGACGACCCGGGGGTGTCCCGCGCCGTGGCGCGCGACCTGCGCCGCCGGTACGCCGAGTCGTACCGCGTCGTCCGCGCCGAGTCGGGACGGCAGGCCCTGGAGGCGCTGCGGGAGCTGCGGCTGCGCGGCGAGGACACCGCCGTGCTGCTCGCCGACCACCGGATGCCCGGCATGGACGGCGTGGAGTTCCTCGAGCACGCCATGGACCTGTTCCCGTTCGCGCGGCGCGTCCTGCTCACCGCCTACGCCGAGACCGACGCGGCGATCCGCGCGATCAACGACGTCGACCTCGACCACTACCTGCTCAAGCCGTGGGACCCGCCGGACGAGAAGTTCTACCCGGTGATCGACTCGCTGCTCGACGCGTGGCGGCGGGAGGACCGGCGGCGGCCGGACGAGCAGGAGCTGCGCGTGGTGGGGCACCGCTGGTCGTCGCGCTCCTACGAGGTCCGCGACTTCCTCGCCCGCCACCAGGTGCCCTACACCTGGCTGATGGACACCGACCCGGAGGGCGCCGAGCTCGTCGTCGCCGCCGGGTCCCCGGAGCTCCCGCTGGTGGTGACGAAGGACGGCGCCGAGCTGTCCGCCCCGTCCGACGCCGAGCTGGCCGCCGCGATCGGGCTGTCCAGCACCCCGTCCACCGGGTTCTACGACCTGATCGTCGTGGGCGGCGGGCCGTCCGGCCTGGGCGCGGCCGTGTACGGCGCGTCGGAGGGGCTGCGGACCGTCGTCGTCGAGCGGCACGCCCTCGGCGGGCAGGCCGGGCAGAGCTCCCGCATCGAGAACTACCTCGGCTTCCCCGACGGGGTGACCGGGTCGGCGCTCGCCGACCGGGCCCGCCGGCAGGCCGGGCGGTTCGGCGCCGAGCTGCTGCAGGCCGGGGAGGTCACCGCGCTGGAGGCGCGCGGCACCGCCCGGGTGGCGCGGCTGGCCGACGGCACGGAGATCGCCGCGCACGCCGTCATCCTCGCCACCGGCGTCTCCTACCGGCGGCTCGGCGCCGCGGGGGTGGACGACTTCGTCGGCCGCGGCGTGTACTACGGCGCCGCGCTCACCGAGGCTCCGGCGTGCAGAGACGAGGAGGTCGCCGTCGTCGGCGGCGCCAACTCGGCCGGGCAGGCCGCCGTGTACCTCGCCCGGTTCGCGAAGAAGGTGCACATGATCGTCCGGGCGGACGGCCTGGAGCGGTCGATGTCGCACTACCTGATCGAGCAGATCGCGGCGACCCCCAACATCGAGGTGCACACCGGCAAGACCGTGTGCGGCGCGGACGGCGCCGACCGGCTGGAGCGGCTCACGTTCGCCTCGCCCGCCGGCAAGAAGACGATCGACGCGCACTGGCTGTTCGTGTTCATCGGCGCCGAGCCGTGCACCGAGTGGCTGGACGGCTTCGTCGAACGCGACGCGCGCGGCTACCTGCTGACGGGCCCCGACCTGGTCGCCGGGGGCCGCCGCCGCCCGGCGGGCTGGCCGCTCGCCCGCCAGCCCTACCACCTGGAGACCAGCGTCCCCGGCGTGTTCGCCGCGGGCGACGTCCGCGCCGAGTCGATGAAGCGGGTCGCCTCGGCGGTCGGCGACGGCGCGATGGCCGTCGCCCTCGTCCACCGCTATTTGGAGCAGGCATGACCACTGCGTCACCGGAGGAGCTGCGGGGGCTGTTCCTCTTCGAGGACCTCGACGAGGAGAAGCTCGCCTGGCTGTCGCAGTACGGGACGGTGGAGGAGTACCCGGCGGACGGCGTGATCTGCGCGCAGGGAGACGCCGCCGAGTTCCTGTACGTGCTGCTGGACGGCGAGATGGTGATGACCCAGAACGTACGGGGCCACGCCGTGGAGGTCAGCCGGACGGACCGGCCCGGCACCTACGGCGGCGCCGTGCAGGCGTACCTGGGCGACAAGATCGAGCAGCGCTACCAGCACACGCTGCGGGCGACCCGCCCGGCGCGGATGTTCCGGCTCCCGGCCCGCAAGTTCGCCAAGGCCGTCCGCAAGTGGTTCCCGATGGGCGCGCACCTGCTGGAGGGCGTCTTCTTCGGGATGACGAACGCGCGGCGCGTGGTGGACCAGCGGGAGCGGCTCACCGCGCTCGGCACGATCACCGCGGGCCTCACCCACGAGCTGAACAACCCGGCCGCGGCCGCCGCGCGGGCGAGCGCCGAGCTCGGCGACCGGCTGCTGGCCTCCCAGCGGACGCTGGCCGACCTCGCCGCGCGGGGCGTCGACTGCACGCACCTGAGCGCGCTCGTGTCGCTGCGCCCGGCGCTGCCCGCGCCGCAGCCCGGCCGCCGCAGCCCGCTGGACGTCAGCGATGCCGAGGACGAGCTCGGCGACTGGCTGGAGGAGCACGGCGTCGGCGAGGCGTGGGACCTCGCGCCCGGCCTGGTCGCCGCCGGGCTCGGGGTCGAGCAGGCGGAGGCCGTCGCGGACGCCGCGGGCGAGCACCTGCCGGCGGCGATGCGGTGGCTGTCGGAGGTGCTGGAGGTCGCGCAGCTGCAGGCGGAGATCTCCGAGGCGATGGGCCGCATCACCGCGCTGCTGGACTCGGCCCGCCAGTACTCCCAGCTCGACCGCGCCGCCTACCAGCGGACCGACCTGCGCGAGCTGCTGGACAGCACGCTCACCATGCTCAAGCGCAAGATCGGCCCGGACGTCACGGTCAAGATCGACTACGACGAGTCGCTGCCGCCCGTCCCGGTCTACGCGGCGGAGCTGAACCAGGTCTGGACGAACCTGATCGTCAACGCGCTGTACTCGATGCAGGGCTCGGGCACCCTCACCGTCCGGACCGCCCGTGAGAACGACAACGCGGTCGTGGAGATCGGCGACACCGGGGCGGGCATCCCCGACGAGGACGTCGACCGGATCTTCACCCCGTTCTTCACGACCAAGCCGGTCGGCCAGGGCACCGGCCTCGGCCTCGACATCTCGTGGCGCATCGTCGCCGGCCGCCACGGCGGCGACATCAAGGTGGCGTCGTCCCTGCCGGGCGACACCCGGTTCCGGGTCCTCCTCCCGCTGACCGAGCCCGCCAACGCCGAATCCCCTCCGGCCGAATCCCCTCAGTAGGACTGCAGTTCGAGCAGGTTGCCGCCCGGGTCGCGCAGGTGGGCCGTGCGCAGCCCCGGTCCCCATTCGGGACGGTCCTGGGCCGGCGCGACCGGGACGGCGCCGAGCCCGGCGAGCGCCTCGGCCGCCGCGTCGACGTCGTCCACGCGCAGCACCAGCATGGCCCGGTCCTGCCCGGACGGGGCCGGGAGCCCGCCCGTGCCCACGGCCTCCGCCATCCGGGCGCGCCCCATCAGGACCAGCACGGCCTCGTCCTTCAGATCCCAGTTCGCGTACTCGGCTGCGGGCAGCATCTTGACCGGCTCGATCCCGAGGAGTTCGCGCAGCGCCGCCTCGTAGAAGCGGGCGCAGGCGCCGAAGTCGTCCACGAGCAGGCGCGGGTAGAGCGCGTCCATCACACCTTTCCTTTCCATGGGTGTTCACCAACGATTGGGGTAACCCTACAATAGGCGGATGGACGAGAACGCCGGAGCGCTGCCGCCCCGCCTCCTCGGGATCACCACGTTCGTGCTCGCCCGCGCCGGGCGGGCCGGCCGCGCGCGCATGGGCGGGATGATGGCCGAGCACGGCCTGGGTCTCTGGCACTTCGCCGTCCTGTCGGCGCTGGACGAGTCCGGCCCGGCCTCGCAGCGCGAGCTCGGCGCGCGCCTGCGCATCGATCCCAGCGACCTCGTCGAGGTCGCCGGCCGGCTGGAGGGCGCCGGGCTGGTCCGCCGCGAGCGCGACCCGGCCGACCGGCGCCGCTACATGGTCGAGCTGACGCCGGAGGGGCGCGCGGAACTGGAGGAGGTCACCCGCCGCGCGGCCGAGGTCGACGCCGAGTTCCTGGCGCCCCTCTCCGCGCAGGACCGGACGGCCTTCGAGCGCATCGTCCGGGTCCTGCTGGCCCACCACGACCCGGGCGCCGGGGGCGGGCATGCGCAGGCCCCGGCGCGCGCGGGGACGCCGGGGCCGGGGGAGGCGGGGCCTACTCGAACAGGTCGGGCTGCTCCCGGGTGATCTGGTCGTAGAGCGGCTGGTAGTTGATCCAGCCGACCAGGTCGTTGCCGATCTGCTCGTGGGTCAGGACGGCGTTGTCGTGCTCGATGGGGACGACCTGCCCGGCGGCCTTAGCCAGGAGCTGCACCTGGCAGGAGCGCTCCATCGTGATGAACCACCAGGCGGCGGCGTCCACGGTGTCGCCGACGGTCAGCAGCCCGTGGTTGCGCAGGATGACCGCCTTGTTGCCGCCGAGGGCCGCGGCGATGCGCTTGCCCTCCTCCAGGTCGGTGACGACGCCGGTGTAGTCGTCGAACAGGCCGTGGTCCTGGTAGAACGCGCAGACGTCCTGCGTGATCGGCTCCAGCTTCTGGCCGAGCGCCGAGATCGCCCGTCCGTAGGTGGAGTGGCTGTGCGCGGCGGCCACCACGTCCGGCCGCGCCTGGTGCACCTGCGAGTGGATCGCGAAGGCGGCCTCGTTGACCGGGTAGCGGCCCTCGACGACCTTGCCCTCGTGGTCGACCAGGATCAGGTCGCTGACCCTGATGTGCTTGAACGACATGCCGAACGGGTTGACCCAGAAGTGGTCGGGCCGCTCGGGGTCGCGGGCGGTGATGTGGCCCGCCACGCCCTCCTCGAAGCCGAACTTCCCGAAGATGCGCAGCGCGGCGGCGAGCCGCTCCTTGCGGTGCCGGCGCTCGTCCTCGACGTCGTCGAACGAGGGCGGCAGCCGGAAGATCAGGTCGGTCGGCAGCTTCTCCAGGAACTCGTCCTCATCGGACATCGATGCGACTCCTTGTGCTCGTCTGCCCCCACCGAACACCATCGCCCCCGCGTCCGGCTAGACCGGAGCGGCCCAAGCGTCGCGCACCCGGTTGTCCGGACGGGACAACGGGACGGCAGAATGCGGGGATGGAGGTCGGCACGGGAGACCGGTTCCTGCGGCTGCTGATCGAGCACGGCGACGACCCGGCGGTGCTGGAGGCGACGGTCCGCGCGGCCCGGAGCCGCTCGGAGCCGGTGGCGGCGCTGCCCGAGGAGGAGACCAGGCGGCACGTCCGCGCCCTGATGCGCGGCGTGCTCGCCGCGCTGGAGGGCGGCGGGCTCGGCGAGGACGTCCTCGCCGCGGCCGAGCGGCTCGGCTCGGACCGGGCGCGGCAGGGCGTGCCGGTCGAGGCGTTCCTGGACGGCTTCCAGGCGGGCCGCGCCCACGTCGTCCGCACGCTCGTCGAGGGGGGCCGCCGCATGGGCGTGCCGGACGCCGTGCTGCTGGACGGCGTGACCCGCATCGACGAGATCACCTCCGCGCTGGTGCACCGGATGGTCCACGCGCACCGGGTCACCGAGCTGGAGACGGCCCGCACGGCGCGGGAGGCCCGGGTGCAGATGCTCCGGCAGCTGCTGCACGGCGAGGCGGTCCCGGTCCGCGCGCCGCTCGACCCGGCCGCCGCGTACCACTGCGTGGTGTCGGACGTCAGCGACCCCGCGGTGGCCGCCCGGCTGGAGATGGAGCTGACCGCGGCGGGACCGGGTCTGTGCGGCCTGGTGGACGGGCGGTTCGCCGCGCTGGTCGCCCGCCTGCCGGACCCGGCGCCGCCCGGCCCGCTGCTGGTCGCGGCGCCGCGCGCCCGCCCGGCCGGGGTCGCGCCGATGTACGCGCTGGGGCGCCGCGCGCTCCGGGCGGCCGCCGGGGCCGGGCTGGCCGGCCTGCGGGAGCTGGCCGACCTCGCACTGCTCACCGCCGCCGAGGCCGAACCGGAGCTGGGGGAGCTGCTCGCCGCCGCGCTGCTGTCCGGGCTCGACCGGGACGACCCGTTCCACCTGGAGCTGGCGGAGACGGCGCTGGCCTACCTCGACCACGGCGGCCGCATCGAGCCGACGGCGGCGGCGCTGCACGTCCACGGCAACACCGTCAAGTACCGGATCCGGCGGCTGCGGGAGCTGACCGGCCGCCCGCTGCACGACCCGGAGGGCGGCGCGGCGGTGGCGCGCGCCGCGCACTGGTGGTGGGCGCTGCGCCGGTGGACCGGCGGGCCGCGGCATGATTGACCGATGAGAACGGAGGAGCGGGTGACGGCACCGAGGATCGGCACCGTGATGTGGCCGACGCAGTCCTGGCCGGAGGCGGGGGAGTCGTGGCGGCGCGCCGAGGACCTCGGCTTCCGCCACGCCTGGGTCTACGACCACCTCGCCTGGCGCGGGGCGACGCCCTGGTACGACGCGTACACGACGCTGGCCGCCGCCGCGGCCGTGACGTCCCGGGTCAGGATCGGCACGCTGGTGACCTCGCCGAACTTCCGGCATCCGGTCCCGACGGCGCACGCCGCCAAGACGATCGACCACATCAGCGGCGGGCGGCTGACCCTCGCGATCGGGTCCGGCGGGACGCACCGCACCAGCGACGCGGGCGTCCTCGGCGGGGACGAGTGGACGCCCGGCGAGCGCGCGTCCCGGTTCGCCGAATGGGTGCAGCTGCTCGACCGGCTGCTGACCGAGCCGGAGACGACCTTCGAGGGGACGTACTACTCCGCGCGGGAGGTCGTCGAGAGGCCCGGATGCGTCCAGCGCCCCCGCGTGCCGTTCGTCATCGCGGGCAACGGGCCGCGCGGGATGCGGGTCGCCGCCCGGTACGGCAGCGGCTGGGTGACCAGCGGTGAGGGCGGCGGCGACGCGCCGCTTGAGGTCGTGCGCACCCGGCTCGCCGAGCTGGAGGCCGCGTGCGGCGAGGAGGGCCGCGAACTCGACGACCTGATCCTGATGACGGGGTTCACCGATGAGCCGTGGCTGGAGTCGCTCGACGCGTTCGCCGACCTGGCGGGCCGCTACGCCGAGCTCGGCTTCACCGAGATCGCGGTGCACTGGCCGCGGCCCGGCACGCCGTGGGAGGCCGACATGAAGGTGTTCGAGGCGATCGCCGCCGAGTACGGCGAGGCGGGCTGATGCCGTTCGTGCTGCTCGGGCTCGCGATCGCCTTCGAGGTGACGGCGACGCTGGCGATGCGCGCCTCCGAGGGGTTCACCAGGCTGTGGCCGTCGCTGATCGTGGCGGCCGGCTACCTGATCTCGTTCGTCTTCATGGCCAAGGCCCTGACGTCGCTGAACGTCGGCCCGGTCTACGCGATCTGGTCCGCGCTCGGGACGATCGGCGCGTTCGCCGGCGGCGTGCTGCTGTTCGGCGAGCCGGTCAAGCCGGTCACCATCGCCGGCGCCGCGATCGTCGTGGCCGGGGTCATCGTGATGAACCTCGGCGGCGGCGTCCACCAGGGGTGACGCGCGTCAGGCGAGCTCGTGGAGGGTGCTGACGCGCTGCTGTTCGAGCTGCCCGCCGATCAGCTCGGTCGGCGTGCAGCCCGACAGGGCGCGGAACTCGCGGTTGAGATGCGCCTGGTCGTAGTAGCCGGCGGCGGCCGCCGCGGCGGCGAGCGGGGCGCCGCCGGTCAGCAGGTCGACCGCGCGCTGGAAGCGCAGCACCCGCGCCATCACCTTGGGCGGCAGCCCCGCCTGCTCGCGGAACCGGTGGGTCAGGTGCTTGCGGCTCCAGCCGACGTCGGCGGCGAGGTCGGCGACCGTGGCGGCCGGGTCGCCCTCGAGCAGCCGCCACGCCCGCGCCACCTCCCGGTCGGGGACCGGGCCGGTGTCGAGGCGGCGCAGCAGGAAGTCGTCGAGGAGGTCGAAGCGGGCGCCCCAGGACGGTGCGTCGGCGAGCCGCTCGACCAGCGTGCGGGCCTGCGGTCCGAGCAGGTCGGCCAGGTCGGCGGCGGCGTTGGTGAGCCGCGCCATCGGGACGCCGAGCAGGGTGTACGCGCCGAGCGGCGTCACGTCGAGCTGGATGCCGCGCTGCCCGCCGGGGCTGACGTACATCCCGTGGCCGTCGTGCATCCCGGCGACGAACGACCCGTACTCGCGGTCGCCGACGCCGGGGTCGGGGACCCTCATGTAGAGCGGCGGGCCCAGGTTGATGATCACGACGGTGGTGCGGACGGGCAGCGTCCGCATCCGGGTGGGGACGGTGAGCGTCTCCCGGTAGCCGTCGTAGGAGCGCAGGAACGGGCGCAGCGCCGGGTGCGGGCGCCCGCGCGCCAGCCGCCAGCCGCCCCGGTCGGCGATCTCCACCGGCCTGCCGCTCATGTCCCCACTCCTACCACGCGGGACCGGCGGCGCGAACGGGGCGGGCTACTCGTACACCTGGCCGCACACCGCGATGCGGGCCAGATCGCCCCAGCTCATGGTGGTGATCGTCCGGACGTAGGACCGGGCCGGCGGCTCCCCGGGCCGGGGCGGCAGCGGCACGCGCGCGCCGTCGGCGGCGTCCCAGCCGCCGAGGCTGCCGGCGACCGCGCACTCCAGGTACGTCGCCGGGTCGAAGTTGTACCAGCGGGCGGGGGTGGCGCGGGAGCCCGAGCCGGGCGGGCGGGGCGCGTCCGCGCCGAACCGGGCCTGCGGGCCCGGGGGATGGGTGAGGAAGTCCTCCAGGTCGGCGATCTGGGAGAGCAGGACCCGCTCCCAGTCGGCGTACCCGTCCGGCTCGGGGCCGGGCAGCGACAGGTCCTTGCCGCGCCACGCCGGGTCGAAGTCCGCGGGCGGGGTGGTGGACGCCGCCGCGAACATCGCCGCCACGTCGTCGGGTTCGAGGCGGGGCCGGTCACTCAGCGGAGCGCTGACCTTCCACAGCGACCGCAGGAACGCCGACAGCGACCAGGACGCCGCCCGGGCCTCCTGACCGAGATGCAGGAACACCAGGTAAAGGTCGCGGTTGGTGCGGACGGCGGGCCCCGGCGGCCCGTCCACCCAGTACGACTGCTTGTGCCGGACGCCGCTCTCCATCACCAGGACCTGCGCCAATGCCGAAATGCGCGAGTCATGGGAGGCCACCTGGAAAGTGTTGCCGAGATCGTCCTGGCGCATGACGTCCCACTTCTGCATGCGGCTCCTTCACAGGTCGCGGTGCGGTCTCCACGGCCCCCGCTCAGAAAGTGTCCCATTCCATGACCCGACCGCCAGTAGTGGCCATGTCACTTTCCGGACTCGAAGTCGTGACTTTCCGCTCATGCAGTGCGCGGCGGAGACGGGTGAGGGCCCGGCGCGGCCGGGCCCTCACCGCCGAGCGGCGCTCAGAGCTTGGAGCGGTGGATCACCTGGAGCTCGGTGAACCCGTACAGGCCCCACGGGCCGTTCTCGACGCCGACGCCGCTCCACTTGAATCCGCCGAACGGCTGGTGCGGGGCGAGCGCGAGGTGGGTGTTGACCCAGGCGGTGCCGCACTCCAGCCGCCCGGCGACCTCCGCGGCCCGGTCGGCGTCGGCGCCCCACACCGAGCCGGACAGCCCGAAGCTGGTCCCGTTGGCGCGGGCGAGCGCGTCCTCGACGTCGGTGTACTTCACGATCGGCAGCGCGGGGCCGAACTGCTCCTCGTCCACGATCCGGGCGCCGTCCTCGATGTCGGCGAGGATCGTGGGCTCGAAGAAGTACCCGGGCCCGTCGACCGGCTTCCCGCCGGCCGCGGCCCGGGCGCCGCCCGCGATCGCGTCGGCGACCAGCTCCGACACCCGCTCGTACTGCGGCCTGTTGTTGATCGGCCCGTACTGGACGCCCTCCTGCATGCCGTCGCCGACCTTGGCGGCCTTCGCCCGCTCGGCGAGGGCGTCGACCACGTCGCCGTAGAGCGCCTCCGGCACGTACACCCGCTTGATCGCCGAGCACACCTGGCCGTTGTTCTGGAACGCCGCGCCGAACAGCCGGTCGGCGACCGCGGCCGGGTCGGCGTCGTCCAGCAGGATCGCCGGGTCGTTGCCGCCGAGCTCCAGCGTGACGCGCTTGAGGTCGGGGGCCGCCGCGGCGGCGACGCGCTTGCCGGTCGCGACGCTGCCGGTGAAGCTGATCTTGCGGGGGACGTCGTGCGCGGTCATCCAGGCGCCGAGCTCGTCGCCGCCGGTGACCACGTTCAGCACGCCGGGCGGCAGCACGTCCCGCAGCACCTCGCCGAGCTTCAGGCTGGACAGCGGGGTGAACGGGGACGGCTTCAGCACCACGGTGTTGCCCGCGAGCAGCGCCGGCGCGATCTTCCACACGCCGAGCAGCAGCGGGTAGTTCCACGGGGTGATCGCGGCGACCACGCCCATCGGGCGGCGGACGACCTCGACCAGCGCGGCGGCGTCGTCCTGGATGATCTCGCGGGGCAGCTCCAGGTCGGCGAAGTACTTCAGCCACACGCCGGCGCCGACGACCTCCATGGTCGCGTCGGCGAGGGGCTTGCCCTGCTCCAGGGTCAGGATGCGGCCGATCTCCTCCGACCGGGCGAACATGACGTCGGCCGCGGCGAGCAGCGCCTTGCGGCGCACCGCCTCGTCGCGGCGCCAGTCCGGGTACGCCGCCTGCGCGGAGGCCATCGCCGCGTCGAGCTGCTCCCGGGAGGCGTCGGGAGCCTGCTCGGCCACCTCGCCGGTCGCCGGATTGATCACCCCGAAGGTGCCGGGCGCGTCCACCGCCGCGCCGTCGATGGTCATCGAGAAGGTCTCGGACACCGTTGATCCTCCGCTCAGGGGGTTACCGAACGAGATTCAGTATTCACCTTCGCGGCCCGTCTGACGAGGGCCCGGCCCTCCGGGACGGGACGGCGCGGCCCGCCGCGACGCGGCGGAGGGGCCCCGGAGGACCGGAGGCGGCCCCGCGGCGCCGGTGGCCGGATCCGGCGAGATCCCCGCCGGCGCCGCCGGACGGGGTGATGATCACCACATGCGATCACGTCTCACCGCGGTGTTCGCCCTCACCCTCGCCCTCGCCGCATCCGGCGGGGCGACGGCGGCCGCAGCACCCACAGCGTCCCCGCCTCACCCGTCCGCGCC
>NZ_JBIQHY010000005.1:0-12313 GCF_044508335.1 Actinomadura sp. | reverse complement strand
CGCCTCACCCGTCCGCGCCCCACCCGTCCCCGCCCAGGCTGGCCGACCCCCACCCCTGCGCGGGCAAACCCGGGTTCACCTGCTCCTTCCTGACCGTCCCGCTCGACCACCGGCACCCCGGCAAGGGCAGCCTGAGGCTCCAGGTGGCCGCGTCCGACAACACCGGCGCACCCAAGGGGGTCCTGCTGTTCCTGACCGGCGGGCCCGGCCAGCCCGGGGTCCCGTTCATCGACGGCATCTCCGCGCGCATGCCGGAGCTCACCGGGAACTACCGGTTCGTGATGATCGACCAGCGCGGCACGGGCGAGTTCGGCGCGATCGACTGCCCGGAGCTGCAGGCCGAGGTCGGCAGCAGCGACATCGAGCCGCCCCCGCCCGAGGCGGTCGGCGAGTGCGCCGGCGTGCTCGGCGACCGGCGGCACTACTTCACCACCGAGCAGACCGTCGGCGACCTCGACCTGCTGCGGCGCGCGCTCGGCGTGCGGACCTGGACCGTGGACGGCGTCTCCTACGGCACCATGACGGGCGCGAGCTACGCCGTCCGGTACCCGCGGCACGTGAGCAGGCTCGTGCTCGACTCCGTGCTCCCGCACGTCGACCCGCAGCGCGACGACATGCTCTACCTCACCGGCCTGCGCGCCACCGCCCGCGTCCTGCGGGACGCCTGCGAGGCCGCACCCGCCTGCGGGTTCGACCCCGCGAAGGACCTCGCCTGGCTCGCCCGGCACCGCGAGGACGCCGTCCTCATCTGGGACATGCTGGTCACCTACGAGTTCATCGACCCGACCTACCGGGACGCCGGCTCGCTGCCGAACGGCTGGGGCGACGCGGTCGCGGCGATCCATGAGGCCCGCCACGGCGACCCCGCGCGGCTCGACCGGCTCCTGCAGATCCTGGACTCCGGCGGCGACGACGTCACCCGCTACAGCTCCGGGCTGCACATCGCGACCATCTGCGGCGACGGCCACTTCCCGTGGGGGACGTCCGAGACCCCGCCCGCCCGCCGGCCGGCCGCGCTGGAGCGGGTGCGCAGGCACCTGCCGGCCCGTGCCACCTGGCCGTTCACCGCCGACACCGCCGTGGGCAACGGGTTCATCCAGGAATGCCTGCGCTGGCCCTGGTCGCGGCACACCGCGGAGCCGCGCCGGACGACGCTCCCGATGCCGGTGCTGCTGCTGAACGGCGACCGCGACCTGTCCACGCCGCTCGAATGGGCGCGGGAAGAGCTCCGCCACGCGCCGCGCGGCAGGCTCGTCGTGGTCGGCGGCGCCTCGCACTCCATCCAGAACCGCGAGCGCGGCACGCAGGGCCGCGAGGCGGTGTACCGGTTCCTGAACGGCTGACGGCGGCCGCACGGCGACGCCCCCGCGGGTCCCGCGGGGGCGTCGCCGCGGCGGCTCACGCCGTGAAGACGCGGTCCAGGAGGTCCCGGTAGTCGCGCAGCGCCAGCCGGAGCCGCTCGGTGTCGGGACGCCCGCCGTCCTCCAGCGCCTCCGACAGCGTCCGCCGGTGCGCGGCGACCGCGCGGCCGAGCGCGTCGACGACGTCGGACGCGAGGTCGTCCGCGCGGCGGACCGCCTCGCCCGGGTCGTCCACGAACGAGGACTGGACCTCGCGCCAGCGCTCCCGGAAGCGCTCGGCCTCGGCCGGATCGAGCAGCGTCCGCGCGGTGCCGGTCCCGGCCGGAGCGGCGGGGGCCGCCTCCGGCAGCGGACCGGCCTCCGGCGCCGGACCGGCGTCCGGGGCCGTGCCGGCCGCCGGTGCCGCATGGGCCTCCGGCGCCAGGTCGGTCTCGGGCGCCCGATCGGTCTCCGGCGCCAGGTCGGTGTCAGGCGCCAGGTCGGTGTCAGGTGCCCGGTCGGTCTCAAGTGCCCGGTCGGTCTCGGGCGCCGGGTCCGCGGCGGGCATCGGGTCGGGGGCGGTGTCCGGGGCGGGCTCCGGCGCGTCCGCCGCCGGAGGCGCCGGCGCGGACCCGGCGACGTGCGCGTCCCCGGGCAGGCCGGGGCCGGGGGCCCGGTCGCCGAGTCGGCTGTGCTTCATGGGGGTCAGCTCCTCGGGGTCTCGTCGTCGCGGTGCCCGGCCGCCCGGCCGGTGGCCGTCGCGGCCGGCGGCGCCTGGCCGGCGCCCTCATCGGCCGGCTCGCCGGCGGTTTCGCGGGCGGGCTCGTCCGCGGCGTGCCGGCCGGCCCGCTCCCGGCCGTCCCGCTCCCGGCCGCCGGGCGCGGACAGCAGCTCCTCGAACAGGGCCCGGTAGTGCACCATGGCCTGCCGCAGGTCCTCGGTGGACGCCTCCTTGGAGGCGGCCCTCCTGCTGATCGCGTGCGCGCTCCGGTAGTGGTCCATCGTGCGGCCGTGCTCCACCGAGAGGTGGGCGACCTTCTCCTCGAACCCGTGCGTCGGGTAGCCGCGCTCGCCCATCACCACCGTGACGAGGCCGTCGGCCTGCTCGACGGCCGCCTCGGGGGTGTCGACGAAGCGCTCCTGCACCCGGACCCACTGCTCGTGGTACTGCTCGCGCCGGTGCGGGTCGAGTTCCCGCAGCTCCAGCTCCTCGTGGCGCCGCTCGCGGGAGCGCAGCTCGCGCTCGGCGGCGGTGCGCCCGCCCTCCTTCTCCAGGGTGCGGTCGTACTCGGGGCCGAACCGCCGCCTCAGCCGCGCCGTGCGGGACCTGGTCCAGGCCAGGTAGCCGACGGCGGCGAGCGCGGCGATGACGGCAATGGCGATCACGACCCATATCGCGGTCGACATCGTGTTCCTCCAACGTGCGCCGGATCGAATGAGACGGCGATGCCCGATCAATGGCGTTCAAAACGAACCACCACAAAACGCCCGCCGTTCGGCCCTTGGCGGAGGGGAGCGTCAATCGCCGGGCGGGAAGAGGCAAAGCAGGTGCCGGACCCGCCGGTCGCCGCCGTACCCCGCGTCCCGGAGGAGGGCCAGCCCGCGGGGGTCGTTGCGCCACGCGCACGCCACGTCCACCCCTACGCGCCCGAGCGCCGCCTTGACCGCCTCGGCGTCCGGTTTCGGCCCGTAGCGCCGGCGGACCGCCTCGGTGAGGACCTCCCGGTCGTCGATGACCTGCGACGGGACGGGCAGTATCTCCAGGTAGTGGCCGTTCGGGTTCACCGCCTGCGTCCGGACGGTCAGCAGCGGCACCACCCGCATGAAGCCGGTCGGCATCAGGACCATGGAGCCGGGCCCGGCGAGCCCGAGGACGTCCCGGGTGACGCCGACGGCGTAGGCGTTGACCTTCCACGACGGCCGCGACGCGACGATCGACCCGTTCTCGTTCGACCACACCGGCGTCCCGCCCACCACGATCGCGATGACCAGGGCCGCGGCGGGCGCGGCGGCGGCGGACGCCCGCACGGCGGCCCGGCGCCCGGGCACGGGGATGCGCACCGTCGCGAGCAGCCCGATCAGGACCGGCGCGGGGACGAGCCACATCGTCCGCCAGAGCACCTGCCCCGCGCCCGACGCGTCCGCGGCCGCCTCCAGGACGCCCGGCACGATCAGCGCGGTCAGCGCCGCCGCGACGCCCGCGGCGATCAGCGCGGGGACGCCGCGCCGGGCCGTCGCGGGCGCCAGCCACAGCGCGCAGCCGGCGAGGACGCCCAGCGCCGACTGCAGCAGCACCCACCGCCAGCTCCCGGGGGCGTCGTGGACGGTTCCCGTCACGCCGGTGTCCGCGTGGAACAGGGTGACCACGATGCCGGAGCCGACCGGATAGGCCAGCGCGACGCAGGCGCCGAGCGCGGTCCGGACGCGCCCGGCGGCGGCCAGCGCGAGGGCCGCCGCCCCCACGACCAGCGGCACGACGAAGGCGGCGGACGAGGTGAGCCCGACCGCGGCGATCCCGGCGGCGGCGAGCAGCGCGAAGTCCGTGCGCGACCGCCGCTCGGCCCACCGCGTCAGGTAGACGAACAGCAGCGGCACGAGCACCGACACCAGCATCGCCTTGCCCTGCCACATGCGCAGGAGGTGGAACGAGCCGAGCGACGCCGCGCTCGTCCCCGTCCACAGCAGGTACACCGAGGCGACCGCGAAGCACAGGACGGCGTTGCGGGGCGCCCAGGCCCGGGCCAGCCGCCAGACCGCCCAGACGGCCAGGAAGGCGACCAGCGGCAGCACGAGGTACCACACGAAGGACGCCGCGGGAATGCCGGACAGCCGGGCCACGGCCCCGGCGAGGACCTCGATCGAGGACACCGGCGGCTCGCCCGCGATCGGGTCGGCCGTGCCGGGGGTGAAGATGACGTCCTTCAGCGGGATCTCACCGGTCGCGGCCGTCGCCACCGAGCGGGAGACGAAGTAGGCGTCGTCGCCGTCGGAGTTCACGATGAACAGCGACGCGGTCGCGAAACCCGCGCCGGTCAGCAGGGCCAGCGGCGTGCCCCGGAGGGTCCGGTCCCGGCCTGGTCCAGGCTCCCGGGCGCCGGGCGGCTCCGCCCGGTACCGGCGCACGACCCAGGCGGCGGACGCGGCGGCGCTCACGATCCCCGGAGCCCACGCGCACCACCACGGGACGCCGGAGGAGTGCAGGCCCGCTCCCGTGCCCGCGGCGATGCCCGCCGCCACCGCGACCGCGGCCAGGGCGCGCGGCGGAGCCTTCGCCGGCCCGCGGCCCGTCCGGCCCGCGGGCCGGACGGGGGCGTCCCACCAGGCGCGCCGGGCGCCGTACAGCGCGCAGGCCGCGGTCCCGGCGAGCAGCCACACCACGACCAGCGCGGACGTCGGCGGCCGCATCAGCAGGCCGAGGTGGTACACCACCGTCCACACGGCGAACAGCACCGTGAGCCCGTCGGTGATGCCGTCGACCAGCCGCGCCGTCCGGGTATCGCCCGGCCGGTCCCAGCCGCCCGCGGTGGTGGTGCGGTCTAGAAGCTGGACCATCCGATCCCCCCTTTGCGCACGTGTGCGCCCTTAGCCGTCACATCTGCCGGCGGGGGGACCGGGGAGCAGCCGGGCAGACGTCCCTTAACGATCTTGCACTATATGTGTGACGCCGTACCCTTGGGCGAAGTTCACATGCATTGATCCCGATCTACTGCGCCATACCTGGTCCGCATGCTGTGATTGGGACGCTGTCGGAATCAGGCGCGCCCGCGGCGGGCGCGTTCGAATGGAAGTGATGCGCGGTGCGCCATGCGTTCGGCTTCGTCCTCGGCGTCCTGCTGACGCCGGCGCTGGTCTACGGCGCGGCCTGGGGTTATGTGCAGGCGGGCCAGTCCTTCGACGGCACCGGGCAGGAGATCACCGACCGCACCCGCATCTACGGCGCGTTCGCCCTGCTCGCCGCCGTGGGCCTGGTGATGGGCGTGATCATCCTCGCGCGGTGGGCGTCGCCGCTGGTCTCGCTGGTGCCGGCGCTGGCGCTGCTCGGCTTCTCCGCCTGGTTCCTGGTGGATCCCGGCCGGGTCCTCGACCTGCCCGGCAAGGTGCCGCCGGCGGGCGACATGGACTTCGGGCTGCGCATGCTGCTCGGCTCCGGCCTGTACGGGATGATGGGGCTCGCCCTGCTGATGCCGTCGTGGGCGCCGCGCCGCTGGAGCGGCAACCGCGACGACGACGGCGCCGACATGGACTTCTACGGCGGCATGGAGCCCGACCGGCACGCCGACCGGCGCATGCGCTGACGGCCGGGCGCCGGCGGCGCTCCGCTACGGCGCGACCGGGCGGCCCCCGCGCCGGTACGCGTGCTCGCCGCGGTAGAGCCCGGCGAGCACCTCCTCGATCCCGGCCTCGCGCAGCGCGATGTCGCGGATCTCGTGGTCGCGCGTCAGCGCGGCGACGACGGCCGCCGCGTTCGCCGAGCGCGGCAGCCGCAGCCACTGCCGCGGCCCCTCCACCCGCTCGGCCTCGATCCCGTCCAGCCGTATCGGCGGGCCCGGCCGGGCCAGCTCGACGACCAGCAGGCGGTCGGCCGCCACCGTGCGGCGCAGCGCGTCCAGCCCGCCGTCGTAGGCGAGCCGCCCGTGGTCGATGATCATGACCCGGCGGCAGAGCCGCTCGATGTCGCCGAGGTCGTGCGTGGTCAGCAGGATCGTGGTGCCGCGCTCGGCGTTGACGCGCTCCAGGAAGTCGCGGACGGTCGCCTTGCTCACCACGTCCAGGCCGATCGTCGGCTCGTCCAGGACGAGCAGCTCCGGGTCGTGCAGCAGCGCGGCCGCGAGGTCGCCGCGCATCCGCTGGCCGAGGCTGAGCTGCCGGACCGGGGTGTCCAGGAACGGCTCCAGCTCCAGCAGCGCGGTCAGCTCCGCGAGCCGCGCCCGGTGCGCCGCGGCCTCCACCCGGTACAGCCGCCGGACGAGGGCCAGGCTGTCGCGCAGCGGCAGGTCCCACCACAGGGTCGTGCGCTGGCCGAACACCACCCCGAGGCGGCGCGCGAGCGTGGTGCGCCGCCGCGACGGGTCCAGCCCGCACACCCGCAGCGTGCCGGACGACGCGGTGAGGATGCCGGTCAGCATCTTGATCGTCGTGGACTTCCCCGCCCCGTTCGGGCCGAGGTACCCGACGAACTCGCCCGGCTCGACGGTGAACGACACGCCGTCCACGGCGCGCACGGTCGTGCGGGTCCGCCGCAGGCCGCCCGAGCGCGCCCGGACGGTGAACGACTTGGCGACGTCCGCGGCCTCGATCATCGGCACCGGCATCAGCTCCCCGTCGATCGGTAGTGCCGCAGGCCCGCCCGCCACGCGACCGCGCCCAGCGCGCACACCAGCGCGGCGACGGCCGGGGAGGCGAACCGCGCGGCCGCCGGCAGCCCCAGCGGATCGGGACGGTCCAGGACGTACAGCGCGGGCTGCCAGTTCACGAACGCCAGCGGCACGACGAACGTCACCCCGCGCACGAAGTCGCGGGCGAACACCGTCATCGGGTACTGGGTGAGGAACGCGCCGCCGTAGGTCACCGACTTGCTCGCGCCGTGGCTGTCGACCAGCACGAACTGCACCGCGCCGGTCAGCACCCACAGGCCGCCGAAGATCGCCGTCCCGGACAGCACCATGACCGGGACCATCGCGACCCGGCCCGGCGTCCAGGCCACGCCCGCCTCCGCCAGCGCGTACGCCAGGACGAGCACGGCGGGGACGAGCTTGCCGAACCGCCGGGGCGAGAAGTCCTCCGTCGCGATCTGCACGAGCGGGCTCACCGGCCGCACCAGCATCGCGTCCAGCGTCCCCTGGCGCACGTGGTACCCGAGCCGCTCGGTGGTGCCGAGCGCGATGTCGGAGATCCCGAACGCCAGCGCGGACGTCCCGTACAGGAACAGGACCTCGGGCGCGGCGAACCCGGCGATGCGCGGGGCGTGCGCGAACAGGAGCAGGATCGCGGCGACGTCCAGCCCCGTGACGATCGCCGTCGCCAGCGCGAGCAGGACCATCGACACCGGGTACTGCGCCGCCGCGCGGACCCACGTCCACACCAGCAGCCCGTACGCCCGGACCGCGCCGGCCGCGGCGCCGTCAGCCACCGTGCACCACCAGCTTCCGCCTGGCGGCCCGGGTGAGCAGCGCGCCCGCCCCGAGCAGCGCCGCCGCCCACGCCGCCTGGAACGCCAGCGCGCCGATGATCCCGGCGCCGGTGCGCCGGCCGAGGAACACGTCGGCCGGCACCTGGATCTGCGCGGCCCACGGCAGCGCCCGCGCGACGTCGCCGAGCACGCCGGGGAAGACGACCAGCGGCAGGATCATCCCCGAGAAGAACAGCGACATCACGAGCGCGACGGCCTGCAGGCCCCGGTCGTCGTGCAGCCAGAACATGCCGAGCGCGACCAGGTACCGCGTCCCGAAGCTCACCGTCACGGCGAGGACCATCGCGGCCGCGAACGCGGCGAGGTTCGCCGGGGCGGGGACCCGGAACGGGAAGACCAGGGCCCCGGCGAGCAGCGGCGGCCCGGCGCGCAGCAGCAGGGAGCCGGCCGCGCGGCCGAGGTCGTCGGCCAGCCACCAGCCCTGCAGCCCCGCCGGGCGGTGCAGGTCGATCGCCACGTCGCCGTTGCGGATCCGCTCGGTGAGGTCCATCCCGCCGAAGATCTGCACCGGCCCGATCAGCGCCTGCGTGATGAAGCAGAAGGTGACGGCGTCGGCGGCGTCGTACCCGCCGAGGGACGGCCGGACCGACCACAGCGCGAGCAGCACGTAGGCGCGCATGAAGCCGAAGACGGTGTTGGTCAGCGACTCGGTCAGCGAGCCGAGCGGATACGCGGTGTGCCGGCGGAAGCCGTACCACCACACCCACGGAAGGACGCCCACTTGCCGGAAGACTAGAGATCGGCAGGGTCTCCCACCAGGTAATCCGACACAGAACGGGACCCCGGCGGAACTCGCCGGGGCCCCGTCCTCACCGGTGCGGGCTAGGGCAGCGGAGGCTTGATGGGGGAGTAGAGCCAGTCGTTGAAGAACCCGCTCAGATCCTGGCCGGCGATCTGCTGCGCCAGCGTCGTGAACTGCCGGGTGTTGCCGTTGCGGTACTTGTGCCGCGCGTACCACGTCCGCAGCAGGGTGAAGAACCTGTCGTCGCCGATCTTCTCCCGGAGGAACTGCAGCATCATGCCGCCGCCGCTGTAGACGCGGTCGTTGAACATGGTGTCGCGCTGCGGGTCGGCCGTCAGCACCGACCAGTAGGGGCGCCCTTCCCGGTCGGGGAACGGGCGGGCGGCGTAGGTGGCGCGGGCCGCGTCGTGCACCGTCCTGCCGCCGTGCACCTCGGTGTAGTACCAGGCCGCCCAGGTCGCGAAGCTCTCGTTCAGCCAGACGTCCTTCCAGCGCTCCGGCGACACCGCGTCGCCGAACCACTGGTGCGCCAGCTCGTGCGCGATGGTGCCGGTGTTGCGGACGGCCGAGTACACCGGCTTGCTCTGCGTCTCCAGCGAGAAGCCGAGCGGCTGCCCGTTGTAGCGCGCGTCGTCGGCGATCGCGCCGGTGGTGCTGAAGGGGTACCGCCCGAACGTCTTCGACCAGAGGTCGGTGACCTCGCCGGTGGTGCCGAAGAAGAAGTCCACCGCGTCCGGCTGGCCGGCGAGCAGCGCCGGGTCGACGGCCGTGTAGTTGGGGACGCCGCCGGGCGTGCGGCCCTGCCTCACGTCCCATTTGCCGATGTCGATCGTGGTGAGGTAGCTCGCCATCGGGCTGTCCTCGCGCCACTTGAAGACCTCGGCGCGGGTCCGCGCGGCGCGGCGGCTGAACGAGGCGGTGGCGGTGCGGTGCGCGGTGAGGCGCCCGTTGGCGACGACCGACAGGCCCGCCGGGACCGTGATGGTGTAGTCGTAGGTCGCCTTGTCGCTCGGATGGTCGTTGACGGGGAACCAGGTGCGGGCGCCGTTCGGCTCGCCGCCGACGAACGCGCCGTCCGGGGTGTGCAGGAACCCGTACGGGGAGCCGAACACGATCGGGGAGCCGACGATGGTCTGCGGCACGCCGCCGTACTTGACGACCGCCCGGAAGACCGAGCCCTTGCGGAGGCCGTGCCGCGGCGTGATGATCAGCTCCTGGCCCTGCCGCTTGTAGGCGGCCCGGTGCCGGTTCACCCAGACCTTCTCCACGTCCATGCCGGACAGGTCCAGGTCGAACCGCGACAGGTTCTGCGTGGCCCGCGCGGTGATGGTCACGGTGCCGTCGAGCTGGTCGTAGTCGGGGTCGTAGCCGAGGTCCAGCGAGTAGTGCCGGACGTCGTAGCCGCCGTTGCCCTCCAGCGGGAAGTAGGGGTCGCCGACTCCGGGGGCGCCGGGGGTGAAGCGCCCGTGGTGGCCGTGGCCGTGACCGTGGCCGTCGGCGGAGGCGGCGGGCGCGAACGCGACGACGCTCACGGCGGCGACGGCGATCGGGGCCATCCGGCCGGGGATCGCCCGGGACCGGGTGGACCGGGGGTGGCGCGCCATCAGGGATCCTCTCTGCGAGTGATCAACTAGCGCGCTCACGATGCGCCGATTATCGGCCGCTGTCGAGGGCGGTAGCCGCATGTGGCCGGGACGGGAGGGTCCGGCGGGGGCCGCGGGAGGGGCGGGACGGGACCGTTCCGGGACGCCGGAAGGCCCCCGCGGGTGTAGGAGCGCGGGGGCCTTCGGGGTCCGAGGGGGGATCAGACCGGAAGAGCGGTGAGGATCAGTGGAACTGGCCCTCTTCCGTGGAGCCCTTCAGGGCCGTGGTGGACGAGTCCGGGTTGATCGCGGTGCTGACCATGTCGAAGTAGCCGGTGCCGGCCTCGCGCTGGTGCTTGACCGCGGTGAAGCCCTTCTCGGCCGCCGCGAACTCGCGCTCCTGCAGCTCGACGTAGGCGGTCATGCCGTCGCTGGCGTAGCCGTGCGCGAGGTCGAACATGCTGTAGTTCAGCGCGTGGAACCCGGCCAGCGTGATGAACTGGAACTTGAAGCCCATGTGGCCGAGTTCGCGCTGGAACTTGGCGATGGTCGCGTCGTCCAGGTGCGCCTTCCAGTTGAAGGACGGCGAGCAGTTGTAGGCCAGCATCTGGTCCGGGTACTCGGCCTTGACGGCCTCGGCGAACTTGCGGGCCTGCTCCAGGTCCGGGGTGCCGGTCTCCATCCAGATGAGGTCGGAGTACGGCGCGTACGCCTTGGCGCGGGCGATGCAGGGCTCGATGCCGTTGCGGACCCGGTAGAAGCCCTCGGCGGTGCGCTCGCCGGTGATGAACTCGCGGTCGCGCTCGTCCACGTCCGTCGTGATCAGGGTCGCGGCCTCGGCGTCGGTCCGCGCGATGATCAGGGACGGCACATTGGAGATGTCCGCGGCGAGGCGGGCGGTGTTGAGGGTCTTGATGTGCTGCGAGGTCGGGATGAGGACCTTGCCGCCGAGGTGGCCGCACTTCTTCTCGGAGGCCAGCTGGTCCTCCCAGTGCACGCCCGCGGCGCCCGCCGCGATCATGCCCTTCATCAGCTCGAAGGCGTTCAGCACGCCGCCGAAGCCGGCCTCGGCGTCGGCCACGATCGGGGCGAGGAAGTGCGTGTCGCCCTCACCCTCGGCCCACTGCACCTGGTCGGCGCGCAGCAGCGCGTTGTTGATGCGGCGGACGACGGCCGGGACCGAGTTCGCCGGGTAGATGCTCTGGTCCGGGTAGGTCTGGCCCGCCAGGTTCGCGTCGGCCGCGACCTGCCAGCCGGACAGGTAGATGGCCTTGAGGCCGGCCTTCACCTGCTGGACGGCCTGGAGCCCGGTCAGCGCGCCGAGGGCGTGGACGTAGTCCTCCTCGTGCAGGAGCTTCCACAGGCGCTCGGCGCCGAGGCGCGCGAGGGTGTGCTCCTCCTGGACCGAACCGCGGATCCGCACGACGTCCTCGGCCGTGTAGGTCCGCTCGATGCCCTTCCAGCGGGGATCGGTCTCCCACTGTCGCTGCAGCTCCTCGGCTGCGCCCTTGAGGCGACTGTCACTCATGATGTAGCCCTTCCGTGTCGTCCCCTGGGTGCTTGCAACGACTATGCCCCGGCCGCAACCCCTAAATGAACTCGTAAGTAACGAAAGAACTGCGAAATTTCCGCTACTATGAAGCCGTGACGACCTTGCGACAAGAAGAACCCCTCAACTTGACGAGTGACGTAGATCTCGTCACCTTCGGCCAGCGGCTCCGGCACCTGCGGCGCGCGCGGGGGCTGACGCTGTCGGAGCTCGGCGAGCGCGTCGGCCGCGCCCCGTCCCAGCTCTCCCTCCTGGAGAACGGCCGGCGCGAGCCCAAGCTGTCGCTGCTGCAGGCCCTCGCCGGCGCGCTGGAGTGCCCGGTGGAGGAGCTGCTGCGCCGCCAGCCGCCGAGCCGCCGCGCGCAGCTGGAGATCCAGCTGGAGGAGGCGCAGCGAGACCCGCTGTACCGGTCGCTCGGGCTGTCGCACCTCAAGGTCGGCAAGCGGATGCCGAACGAGGTCATCGAGCACATCCTCGCGCTCTACGGGGAGCTGAAGCGCAGCCGCACCAAGCCGACCGCGAGCCCCGAGGAGGCGCGCAAGGCCAACGCCGAGCTGCGCCGCCAGATGCACGAGCGCGGCAACCACTTCCCGGAGATCGAGCGCGTCGCGTCCCAGACCCTCGACGCGGTCGGCTACCGGCGCGGCGCGGTGTCGCAGGGGCTGCTGATGACGCTGGTCGGCCACTTCGGCTTCAGCCTGCAGTACGTCCAGGACCTGCCGCGCTCCGTCCGGTCCGTCACCGACCTGCGCAACCGGCGCATCTACCTGGAGCGCGAGCAGCTCGGCATGCACACGCCGCGGACGATCCTGCTGCAGACGCTCGGGCACATCGCGCTCGACCACGACCAGCCGCGCGACTTCGCCGACTTCCTGCGCCAGCGCGTCGAGGCCAACTACTTCGGCGCGG
>NZ_JBIQHY010000167.1:0-11445 GCF_044508335.1 Actinomadura sp. | reverse complement strand
GCGCCGGGCGCGCGGCGCGGCGGGCGGCGATCCGGTCGGGCACGCCGCCGAGCAGCCACCGGCGGGCCCGGGCGGTGCGCTCGGCCTCGCGGGCGCGGGCGGTGAGCCGCGCCTCGACGATGTCGGCGTGGAGCCGCGCGTACTCGCGCTCCGCCCACGCGTGCCGCATGGCGAGCCCCGCCAGGTAGGGCAGCGGATTCATCTCGTCCTCCCGTGGGTTGAAACCACCTAAACCGTAACGCCGGTGTCGCCAGGATGCAACCGGTGAAACCTTAATGACGGTGTTGCGCCTTGCTAGAGTTGACCGGAGAACACGCGGGAGGGGTTATGGCCGACGCTCACTCCGATGAGGACCCCGCGCTGCTGCTCAGGGACTTCGTCAACACGCTGGACGTCGAGTCCGCGACGGACGAGATCGCCGCGCCCGGCGATCTCGGCGGCTGGCTGGCGGGGCGCGGGCTCGTCCCGCCCGGGACGGCGGCCGGCGACGCCGACGTCCGCGCCGCCGCGGCGCTCCGGGAGGGGCTCCGCGAGGCCATGGCCGGCCACCACGGGCCGCGGGAGGCCGACCTCCCCGACGACCTGGAGGACGCGCTGGCCGCCCTCCCGCTGCGGGTCGCGCTCACCGGCCCGCGCCCCGCGCTCGTCCCGCTCGACCCGCCCGGCACGGCCGCCGCCGGCCTGGCCCGCGTCGCCGCCGCGATCATGGACTCCGCCGCCGCGGGGACATGGCCCCGGCTGAAGGTCTGCCAGGAGGACACCTGCCGCTGGGCGTTCCTCGACACGTCCAAGAACCGGTCCCGCGCCTGGTGCTCGATGAGCGTGTGCGGGAACCGCACCAAGACCCGCGCCTACCGCGCCCGCCGCAGGTCCCCGGCGGGCTGATCCGCCCCCGCCGCTAAGGTGGGCGGCGGACTTCCAGCGCGAGGACGGGGGGCGGCATGGCCGATGTGGGGGTGCGGCCCGCGCGGCGCGCGGACGCGGCCGCCGTCGCGGACATCCAGGTGCGGGCGTGGCGGCACGGCTACCGCGACCTGCTGCCGGACGGCGTCCTCGACCGGGTGACCGGGCCCGACGCCGTGGAGGTGTGGCGGGAGCGGTGGGCGGAGGCCGCGGCGGCGCCGCCGAGCCCCCGGCACCGGCTGCTGGTCGCCGTGGCGTCCGACCTGGTGGTCGGGTTCGCGGCGCACGGCCCGGCCGAGGACGGCGACCTCGACCCCGCCGCCGCGGCGGAGCTGATCACCCTGCTGGTCGACCCGGCGCACGCCCGCGCCGGGCACGGGAGCCGACTGCTCGCCGCGACCGCCGACCTGCTCCGCGAGGACGGCTTCACGACCCTGATCAGCTGGGTCTTCGAGGACGACGAGGTCACCCGCACGTTCCTCGGCTCGGCCGGCTGGGCCCCCGACGGGACCGCCCGGACGCTCGACATGGGCGAGCCCGTCCGGCAGATCCGGCTGCACACCGACATCAGCGGCTGACCGCTCGGCCAGGGGTCGGTGAGGGGCACCCGCACCCCGGCAATATCTTTGAAGCCGTGCCCGAGTCCACCTCCCTGTCGCCGGAGCGCGCCGCCGCGCCGGCGCCCGCCGCCCGGCACCGCGTGCTCGGCATGGTCGTCATCAGCCTCGGCGTCTCGCTGATCATCGTGGACGCCACGATCGTCGGCGTGCTGCTCCCCCGGATCGTCGCGGACCTGGGCCTCACGACCACGGACGCCGAATGGGTGACCTCGGTGTACGCGCTGGTGTTCGCGGCGCTGCTCATCCCGTTCGGGCGGGCCGGGGACCTGTTCGGGCGCCGCCGGATGTTCGTGCTCGGCACGGCGGTCTTCGCGGCGGCGAGCGTCGCCGCCGCGCTCGCCGGGGACGGCTCGGCGCTGATCGGCGCGCGGGCGCTGCAGGGCGTCGGCGCCTCGATGGTCCTGCCGGCCACGCTGTCCACGCTGAACACGGTCTTCACCGGGCGGGACCGGGCGGTGGCCTTCGGCGTCTGGGGCTCGATGATCAGCGGCATGGCCGCGCTCGGGCCGCTCGCCGGCGGCGCGATCGCCGCGGGCGGCGGCTGGCGCTGGGCGTTCGGGGTCAACCTGCCGCTCGGCTCCCTGCTCGCCGCCGGGGCGCTGTGGCTGCTGCCCGAGACCCGTCGGCCGGGGGCCGGGAGCGCCCGGCGCGAGATCGACTGGGCGGGCGGGCTGCTGTCGGTGCTCGGGCTCGGCGCGCTCGTGTGCGGGATCATCGAGGGGCAGACGTACGGCTGGTGGACCCCGACGCGCCCGTTCGCGATCGCCGGGCACGACTGGCCGGAGACGGCGCTGTCGCCCGTCCCCGTCGTCCTCGCCCTCGGATGCGTGCTGATCGCCGCGCTCGTCGTGGTGGAGCGTTCCCGGGCGGCGGCCGGGCGCCCGGTGATGCTCGACCTGGAGCTGTTCCGCATCCCGAACTTCCGCCGCGGCAACCTCGCCTCGGCCCTGATCAACGTCGGCGAGCTGGGGCTGCTGTTCGTCCTGCCGCTGTTCCTGCTGGGCGTGCACGGCACCGACCCGCTCCAGATCAGCCTCGCGATCCTGCCGCTGGCCGTCGGCGCGTTCCTGTCCGGCGGGTACGCGGGCAGGCTCGCGAACAAGCGGGGGGCGCACCGGGTCGTGCAGATCGGCATGGTGCTGGAGGTCGCCGCCGTCGTCGCGCTCGCCCTCACCGTGTCCGCGGCGACCGGCGGGCCGCAGCTCGCGCCGTGGATGCTGCTGTACGGCGTCGGCCTCGGGCTGACGTCGGCGCAGCTGACGAACGTGTCGCTGGCGGACGTCCCGCCGGCGCAGTCCGGGCAGGCGTCCGGGACGCAGTCGACCGCCCGGCAGGTCGGCGCGGCGCTCGGCATCGCCGCCATCGGGACGGTGTTCGCGACGAGCCTCGGGCACGCGATGACCGACCGGCTCGCGGACTCCGCGCTGCCGCCCCGAGAGCGGGCCGCCGTCGCGCACGACCTGCGGGAGAGCGCCGGGACGTACGGCCGCGAGCTGCACGCTGCCCCCGGGATGGAGGCGGAGGCCCGCGCCGCCGACGAGAGCCTCGCCGCCGCGACCCGGAACGCGGCGCTCACCACCGCCGCGATCCTGGCGCTCGGGCTGGGCGCGTCGCTGCGGCTGCGCCCGGGCGGTGATCTCCATCGGGGAGAATCGAACCGGTAGTCCCCCTGTCGTCCCACGAGAACAAGCGGTAACTGTGGCCACGCTCTCCCAATGGGTCGCCGGATCCCGGCCCCGCACCCTGCCCGCGTCCCTCGTCCCCGTCGTCGTCGGCACCGGCGTCGCGGTCGGCGAGGGCGAGCCCGTCTGGTGGCGCGCCGTCCTCGCCGGGTTCGTCGCGCTCGTCCTGCAGATCGGGGTGAACTACTCCAACGACTACAGCGACGGCGTCCGCGGCACCGACGAGGACCGCGTCGGCCCGCTCCGCCTCGTCGGCTCGAAGGTCGCGCCGCCGAAGCAGGTCCTCGCCGCCGCGCTCGGCTGCTTCGTCGCCGCGGCCGTGGCCGGGCTGGTGCTCGCCGCCGTCACGACCTGGTGGCTGCTGCTCGTCGGCGCGTTCGCGATCCTCGCGGCCTGGTTCTACACGGGCGGCAGGAACCCCTACGGCTACCGGGCGCTGGGCGAGGTGTCGGTGTTCGTGTTCTTCGGCCTCGTCGCCGTCGCCGGGACGGTGTACGTCCTGATCGAGGCGCTGCCGTGGGAGGCGTGGGCGGCGGCGGTGCCGATCGGGCTGCTGGCCTGCGCGCTGCTCGTCGCGAACAACCTGCGCGACATCCCGACCGACCGCGAGTCGGGCAAGCGGACCCTGGCCGTGGTGCTCGGCGGCCCCTGGACGCGCATCCTGTACGCGGCGTGCACCGCGCTGCCGTTCATGTTCGCCCTGGCGCTGGCGGCGCCGCACCCGTGGGCGCTGCTCGCGCTGCTCGCGGCGCCGCTGTCGCTGCCGCCGACGCAGAAGGTGCTGCGGGGCGCGACCGGCCCCGCCCTGATCCCGGTGCTGGGCGAGACCGGCCGGCTCCAGATCGCCTACGGCGTGCTGCTGGCGATCGGCCTCGCGCTCTGACCCCGGGCCCGCGACGTCAGGGGAGGGGGACCGCGCAGGCGCGCCCCCGTGCCGCTATCCCCAGCGGATCTCGGGGAGGCCGGCGTCGACGAGGGCCTTGTTGGCGGCGCTGAACGGGCGCGTCCCGAAGAACTTCCGGGCGCTCAGCGGGCTCGGGTGCGCCGACTCGATCACGGTGTGCTGCGGGCCGGTGATCAGCCGGGCCTTCTTGCGCGCGTAGGCGCCCCAGAGCACGAAGACGACCCGCTCGGTCTTGTCGTTCAGCGCGCGGATCGCGGCGTCGGTGAAGTCCTCCCAGCCCTTGCCGGCGTGCGAGCCCGCCTCGCCGGCGCGGACGGTCAGCACCGCGTTCAGCAGCAGGACTCCCTGGTCGGCCCAGCGGGTCAGGTCACCCGACGCCGGGGCCGGGACGCCGAGGTCGGCGGCCAGCTCCTTGTAGATGTTGCGCAGCGACGGCGGCAGCCGCACCCCGTCGCGGACGCTGAAGCTGAGGCCGTGCGCCTGGCCGGGGCCGTGGTAGGGGTCCTGCCCGAGGATCAGCACGCGGGCGGCGTCGAACGGGCAGTGCCGGAACGCGTTGAACAGGTCCTCGCGCGGCGGGTACACGGTCTGCGCGCCGTACTCCCCCGCGACGAACGCGCCCAGCGCGGCGGTGGCGATCGGGTCGAGCAGCGGGTCGAGCCGCTCCCGCCAGTCGCCGGGCAGCAGTTCCATCAGGTCGAGGGACATCGTCGGGCCTCCGCGGACGTGATCTCCAGTTGCCGGAAACACTAGTGCGCGGCACTGACACGCCACGCCGCAATCACCGGAGCGAAAGGGCCCCGACCGTAGGATGAGCCCATATGCCCGACTCCCCCCGTCGGCGGCGCCTCCGCGCGGCCGCGCTGCTCGCCGCGCTCGCCCTGCCGGGCCTCGGCGCGGGCTGCGGCGGCTCGTCCGGCCCGGTGACGCTGACCGTCCTCGCCACCTCCTCCCTCACCGAGGTGTTCGGCGAGATGGGGACGGCCTACCACCAGGAGAACCCGGGCGTGAGGCTGCGCTTCGTGTTCGGCGGCTCCGCCGAGATGACCGATCGGCTGTCGGAGCACGCCCCCGCCGACGTCCTCGTGACCGCGGACGCGGCGAGCATGAAGGAGGTCTCCGCCGACCTGGCCGGACGCCCCCGGACCGTCACCCACGACACGCTCACCATCGCCGTCGGCCCCGGCAACCCGCGGCGCATCCGCAGCCTGCGCGACCTGCGGCGGCCGGGCCTGCGCGTGGCGGTCGGCGCGGGCTCGGTCCCGGTGGGCCGCTACACCCGCCGGGTGCTGGCGAACGCCGGCCTGACCGTCCGGTGGACGTCCGAGGAGATCAGCGCGCGGGCCGTCCTCGACCGCATCCGCACCGGCGAGGCCGACGCCGGGATCGTCTACATCACCGACCTGCGCTCGGCGGGCATCGCGGCGAGCAGCGTCGCCATCCCCGCGGACCTGAACGTCACCGCCGCCTTCCCCGCCGCCGTCGTCGGGGACTCCGGCCACCGGGACCTCGCCGGCGCGTTCGTGTCGTGGCTGCTGACGCCCGCCGCCCAGAAGCTGTTCCGCAAGTACGGCTTCCCGAGCCCGCCGGCGGACCGGGGCTGAGCGGCTAGCCGACGCGGGGCAGGCCGATCGGGTTCGGGAACGGCATCTCGGCCGCCACCGCCCGCGCCGCCGGGACGAGCGACGCGTGCAGCGCCTCGGGGTCGTCCAGGACGCCGTACGGGGGCGCGGCCAGCTCGTCGGTGCGCCGCTCGATCCGGGCCCTGAGCGCCCGCCCCTCCTCGGTGGCCTCGCCCCCCGCCATCAGGCCGCGCCGCGCCAGCGCGCCGGCCGCCGCGTCCCACTCCTCGGGCGACCAGCCGCGGCTCTGCCGCAGCCGCTCCGCCGGGACGTCGCCGGCGGCCGACGCGAGGACGTTGGCCTCCAGACCGTTCAGCCCCTCCGCGGTGAGCAGGGCGACGTGCCCGTCGCCGCGGTGCTCGCGCAGCGCGGTGGCCGCCTGCCAGAGCGCCTCCACCGGGTCGTCGGGGACGTCCAGGCCGCGGTTGGCCGCGAACAGCGGACGGCCCGCCGCCTCGGCGGCCATGACGACCTCGTGCAGGCGCGGAGCGGCCGCCTCCGCCACGCCCTCGATCCCGGGGCAGGCCCGGCGCAGCGCGCGCGCCGCGGCCTCGCTCCGGGCCCGCAGGATGGCCTCCGGCGACGCGAAGCTCCACGCGTCCGGCACCGCCCGCCGCACCCGCGCCGGGTGGAACCCGAAGAACGCCGCCTCGACCGTCCCCGCCGACACGGCGCCGAGCGGCGCGGCCCGGCTCCCGAAGTAGCCCATCCAGAATCCTTTGAGGCCGACGTCCTTGTTGGCCGTCCGGCACTCCTCCGAGAAGTACGTCACCGCGTGCAGCGGTTCGACGGCCTTCCACATGTCCCGCGCGAACTCGGCATCCACCCGGCGAACGCTAAAGCCGCGCCCGTCCCCGCACAACCCCGCTTCCCGCGCCCGCCCGGGGGGGAAGGTGGGGGTCATGAAGTTCCTGGAACGCCCCTCACCGCCGACCGGGCTGCGCCGCTTCGTCGTGCGGCTGCCCATCCACCTCTACCGCATGCGCCTCGGCCGGCTCATGGGCGACCGCTTCCTGCTGCTGGAGCACATCGGCCGCAAGTCCGGCAAGCGGCGGCAGGTGGTGCTCGAAGTGATCGAGCGTTCGGAAGGCGGCTACGTCGTCTGCTCCGGCTTCGGGAAGAAGGCCGACTGGTACCGCAACCTCATGCGCCGTCCCGACGCCGCCATCCAGGTGGGGCGCCGCCGCCTCGACGTCACCGCCCACCCCCTCGACCCCGCCGAGGGCGGCGAGATCATGGCCCGCTACGCCCCGCGCCACCCCAAGGCGGCCGTACGGCTCGTGCACCTGATGGGCTTCACCGTCGACGGCACTGTGGACGACTTCCGCCGCGTGGGCCGCGAGCTCCCCTTCCTCCGCCTCTCCTGACGCTTCAGGCGTCCAGGGTGCGGTGGAAGAGCACCCGGTCGGTCGCCGGCCCGTCGTGGGCGGAGGCGGGGGTCGCGGTGAAGCCCATGGCCTTGTGAAAGGCGATCGAGCCGGAGTTCCGCGGGGACGTCAGGGCGCGGACGGCCGTGCGGCCGTCGGCGCGGGCCAGCGTGAAGAAGGTCTCGTAGAGGCGCCGGGCCAGGCCGGCTCCGCGGAAGGCGGGGTTCACGCCGACGAAGTGGATGTAGGCGGTGTCGGGAAGGGACGGCGAAAGGAAACCCACCAGGAAGCCGGCGAGGTCGTCCGGGGTTTCGGCGATGAGGCTCGTCCGGTGGAAGTGGTCGAGGAACAGGCGCGGCAGGATGCGGTGGACCTCGCGCCCCCACCAGTCGTCGACGACCGCGATGATGCGGTCGTAGTCGGCGGGCGAGGCCGGACGCAGGTTCACAGGAGGGCACCGGGGAGCGCGGAGGGCTCCGGCATGGCCTTCAGGCCCTCCAGGACGGCGTCGGGAGGCGCCGCGTAGACGACGGGGTGGACCGGGTCGCCGGGGAAGGCCAGGCGGTCCTCAGACGCGGAGAACTGGACGTCGATGCCCGGCTTGTTGCCGCGCGGGTCGAGGAGGACCCAGCGGTCGTCCACCAGGACGGCGGTGAGCCCGTGCAGGAAGCCCGACGTCCGCTGGTAGCAGAGGCCCGCCTGGACGCCGCCGGCGCGCAGCAGCGCCGCGTAGGCGTGGGACTTGGCGTAGCAGAGGCCGGTGCGCTGGTCGAGGACGTCCGAGGCGCGCCACGGGACGCGCGGGTCGCCGGTGTCCATGGAGTGCGGGATCCGGTCGCGGACGTAGTCGAACGCGGCGCGGGCGTAGGCGATGTCGTCGCCGGTCCGCAGTTCCGAGGCGATCGACTGGACGAGCGGGTGCTCGATGTCGATCGCCTCGGACGCGGCCAGGTAGTCCCAGGGGTCGGCGGCGAAGTCCATCACAGCCCGAGGAGCGACTCGATGCCCACCGTGAGGCGGTCCATCGTGGGGACCTTGCGGACGGCGAGGAGGACGCCCGGCATGAACGACTCGCGGTTCATCGAGTCGTGCCGGATGGTGAACAGCTCGCCGTGCCCGCCGAGCACGACCTCCTGGTGCGCGATGGCGCCGGACATGCGGACGGCGTGCACCCGGACCCCGTCCACGTTCGCGCCGCGGGCGCCCTCGACCTCCGAGGTCGTGGCGTCCGGGGACGGGTCCACGCCGGCCTCGGCGCGGGCGGCGGCGACCAGCTCGGCGGTGCGGTAGGCGGTGCCGGACGGGGCGTCGGCCTTGTTCGGGTGGTGGGTCTCGACGATCTCGACCGACTCGAAGAACGGCGCCGCCTTCTGCGCGAAGTGCATCATCAGCACCGCGCCGATGCCGAAGTTGGGCGCGATGATGACGTTGCCCGACGAGTCGTCGGTCAGCCAGGAGCGGACGGTGTCGAGGCGGGACGGGTCGAACCCGGTGGTGCCGACGACGGCGTGCAGGCCGCGCTCGACGCACCACTTGAGGTTGTCCATGACGACGCCGGGATGGGTGAAGTCGACGACGACCTCGGCGGCGGTGAGCGCGTCCAGCTCGTCGCCCTGGTCGACGGCCGCGACCAGCTCCATGTCACCGGCCCCCTGCACGGCACGGCACACCTCGGCCCCCATGCGGCCCCGCGCGCCCAGCACCCCGACCTTGATCACGTGTTCCTCCCGGTTGGCGTCCCGCCCGAGCCTATCGTCAGAAGCGCTTGCCCAGCTCGCGCGCCTCGGCGTGCGCGGCGCGGCGTCCCGCGTCGGCGTCGGCGGTGGCGAGGTCGGGGCGGAACTCGACGCGGCGGATGTCGGTGATCCCCGTCCAGCGCAGCCAGCCCTCCAGGAAGGGGGCCTGGTAGTCGCTGCCGAACGCGGGCGGGCGGCCCTCCCCGTACACGGCGCTCGTGTAGACGACGGCGGCCTTCTTGCCCTGGAGGAGGCCGGTGTAGCCCTTCTCCGGATCGAAGCGGAACACCCAGCCGGGCTGGGAGACCACGTCGATGAACTGCTTGAGGACGTACGGGACGCTGGAGTTCCACATCGGGACGCTGAACAGGTACCGGTCGTAGGAGTCGAAACGCTCGAAGACGGCGCGGGCGGCGCGCCACGCGGCGGCCTGGTCGCCCGCCGGCTCGCCCCCGGCCAGCACGGTCATCTTGGCCCCGGCGCCGGCCGGGCCGAACGCGGGGAGGGTGCCGTCCCACAGGTCGAAGTGGTCGACGACGTCGCCGTGGACCTCGCGGTAGGCGTCGGTGAACGCCGCGGCGACCGCCAGGGACTCGGACGCGCCGCCCCGCGGGGACGCGGAGATGTGCAGCAGGCGTGACATGGGGAAGTCCTCTCAACGAAGGCATACGGACCACAGTCCGATTACACCTCCGCAGATTAGCGGACTTCGGTCCGCTTAACAAGGCGGGTCAGTCGTCGTCCGCGACGAACAGGTTGAGCAGCCAGCTCACGACGCCGATGACGATCGCGCCCCAGAAGGCGGGCCAGAACCACTCCACGTGGAAGGGGAGGCCGAGCTCGCCCGCGATCCAGCTGGTCAGCATGAGCAGCCCGGCGTTCACCACCAGCGCGAACAGCCCGAGGGTCAGGATGTAGAACGCGCACCCCAGCACCTTGATCACGGGTTTGAGGACGGCGTTGACGACGCCGAAGACGACCGCGACGACCAGCAGCGTGAGCACCCGCTCGGTCGTGCTCGCGGCGGTCAGCTCGACGCCGTCGAGGGCCGCCTCGGCGACCCACAGCGCGATCGCGGAGATGACGACACGGATGAGGATCTTCACCCACCGGGACCTACCCGGCGGCCGGGCGATTCACCCGGCCGGCGGCGGCGCGGGACCGCGCCTCCGGCGCGGGCGGGGCTCAGGCCGAGAAGTCGCGGTCGCCGACCGGGCCGATGACGGTGAGGGCCTGCGGTGCGGTGAGGACGTCGCGGGCGACCGCGCGGACGTCGTCGAGGGTGACGGCCCCGATGCGCGCCAGCACCTCGTCCACCGGCAGCAGCGACTCGTAGACCAGCTCGCTCTTGCCGATGCGGCTCATGCGGGAGCCGGTGTCCTCCAGGCCGAGGACCATGGCGCCGCGCAGCTGGCCCTTGCCGCGCTCCAGCTCCTCGTCGGTGAGGCACTCGTCGGCGGCCTTGCCCAGCTCGTCCCGGCAGATCGACAGGACCTCCTCGGCCTTCGCGGGCTGGCAGCCCGCGTAGACGCCGAAGATGCCGGAGTCGGCGTACTGCGCGGTGTAGCTGTAGACCGAGTAGGCGAGGCCGCGCTTCTCCCGGATCTCCTGGAACAGGCGGGACGACATGCCGCCGCCGAGCGCCGCGTTCAGCACGCCGAGCGCGAACCGGCGGTCGTCGGTGCGGGACACCCCGGCGCCGCCGAGGATGATGTGCGCCTGCTCGGTGTCCTTGTCGATCACCACGCTGCGCGGATCGAGCGGCGCGGGCGCCCCGTCCAGGCGGGGCGCGGCGGGCGCGGCGTCGCCGGTGAGGCGGCCGGCGAACGCGCGGGACACCAGCCGGACGACCTCGTCGTGGTCGATGTTGCCCGCCACCGACACCACCAGCTTGGGCGGGACGTAGTGCTCCCGGTAGTAGCCGTGGATCCGGTCGCGGGTCAGCGCGTTGATCGACTCCTCGGTGCCGAGGATCGGGCGGCCGAGCGGGGTGTCGCCGTACAGCGCGGCGGAGAACTCGTCGTGGATGAGGTCGCCCGGGTCGTCGTCGCGCATGTGGATCTCTTCGAGGATCACGCCGCGCTCGGCCTCGACGTCCTCGGGGCGGTTGACCGAGTCCGCGACCATGTCGGAGACGATGTCGACGGCGAGCGGCAGGTCGGCGTCCAGCACCCGCGCGTAGTAGCAGGTGTACTCCTTGGCGGTGAACGCGTTGAGGTCGCCGCCGACCGCGTCGATCGCCGCGGACAGCTCCAGCGCCGACCGCCGCCGCGTCCCCTTGAACAGCACGTGCTCCAGGTAGTGGCTGGCCCCGGCGTCCGCGGGCGCCTCGTCGCGGGAGCCGACCGCCGACCAGATGCCGAACGCGGCGGACCGCACGGTCGGCATCGACTCGGTGATGATCCGCAGCCCGCCGGGCAGCACGGTGCGGCGCACCGCGCCGGCGCCGTCGGTGTGGATCGTGGTGGTGGTGCCGGGCTCCTGCGCCCGCGCCGGCAGGGTCACGTGTGGCTCACATTCCGTCGGGGGAAGCGCGCGGGCGGGTGGTCCGCCGGGGGCGGCGGGGGGGGGGGGGGCGGGCGGCGGCGGGGGGGCGGGGGGGGGGTGGCGG
>NZ_JBIQHY010000238.1:0-1625 GCF_044508335.1 Actinomadura sp. | reverse complement strand
CGGAACCTGTCAAACCGGATGAGACGTCAGGCCGCGTGGGTGGTTTGTGGCTGGTTGTCGGTCTGGGGTTGGGGTGGCGGGTTGATCCAGACCTTGTCCGGTAGCGGGGGCGGTGAGGGGCACCGGCCTCGGAACCGTTCGGGGTGGGCCCGGAAGGCCGCCTGCAGGGTGGCGGCCCGGCGGGCCTGAACCTGGGTGGCGGTGCCGTCGTGGACGGTCGCGGGCGTGTGCATTCCGATCCCGGAATGGCGGTGTTCGTGGTTGTAGTAGGCGAAGAAGTGGCTGCAGAAGCTGTTGGCGTCCTCGATCGAGCCGAACCTTCGCGGGAATGCCGGGCAGTATTTGAGGGTCTTGAACTGTGCTTCGGAGTAGGGGTTGTCGTTGGACACGTGCGGGCGGGAATGGGACTGGTCGATGCCCAGGAGGGCGAGGAGTCCGGTGACGGTGTTGGAGGTCATGGCCGTGCCGCGGTCGGCATGGATAGATCGGGGTGCCACGCCGCCGTTGGCGATGATGGCGTGCTGGATGAACTCTTTGGCCAGGGTGCCGTTCTCGGTGGGCCAGATCTCCCAGTGCACGACTTTGCGGGAGAAGATGTCGATGATGACGTACAGCAGATAATGCACGCCGCGCACGGGGCCTTTCAGTTTCGTGATGTCCCACGACCACACCTGATCGGGGCCGTCGGCCTGGAGTTCGGGCTTGACGGTCGCCGGGCGCACGGCCTGGGCGCGCCGCTCACCGGCCTGGCCGCGCTCGCGCAGCAGCCGGTACATCGTGGCCTGCGAGCACAGGTACACGCCCTCGTCCAGCAGGACCGCCCACACCTGCGCCGGTGACTTGTCGACGAACCGGGCCGAGTCCAGCACCGCCAGCACCCGCTCGCGTTCGGCCGCCGACAGCTCGGCCGGATGATGGAACGGGCGGCGCGGCCCGAGCCGGGGCGGGCGGGGATTGCGGTGCCGGTGCAGAGTCGAGCGGGATTTTCCGAGGATGCGGCATGCCCGGGCGGTGCCGAGCAGTTCCTCCATGCCGGGCAGGTGGTCGTCGATGACCTGGTTCAGTTCTCGTCGGAGTCCGCGCTGCTTGAGATGTCCTGCAGCAGCGCGAATGCTTTTCCCGCGATGTCCAATGCGGTTCGGGTCTTGTCGAGTTCACCGGCGAGTTTGGCGTTGCCGGCTTCGAGTTTGGCGGCTTCGGCCCTGAGTTTCTTGTTCTCGGCCTTCAGGCGGGCCAGTTCCTCGGCCTCGGGGCTGCGTGCCGGCTTTCCCGAGGTGGCTGCCAGGGTGCCTTCATCGCGTTGTTTGCGCCAGTGCTCGATGTGGGAGTGGTAGAGCTTTTCGGACCGCAACAGGGCGCCGCGTTCGGGGCTGCCCTCGGGCAGCGCGTCGTAGGCGGCCAGGATCCGGGCCTTGTAGGCCTTGGTGAACGTCCGGCGCTTGGGCCGGGCGGCCCGGCCCGGCTGCTGGTCGCCGTATTCGTCGGTCACCCGACCATCCTGCCGTGTCGTCACGGCGGCCTGGTCGGCGAGAGTCATCGTCACTGCGCTGTTCGTCCTGTCTCGCCCTGCTTGGTATCAGAAGGACTCGTTCGTCCCTTGTGTCACAGCAGTCTGACAGAGAGGG
>NZ_JBIQHY010000166.1:4426-11536 GCF_044508335.1 Actinomadura sp. | reverse complement strand
GCCTCCCCATAACCAACGCCTGGCGCGAACGCTGACCCCACCCACCTCAGACGAGGACGCTTCACACCCTCTCGAACCAGACCCGAACCATGGCGCAGATCAAAGCGCCCACCACGGGCATGCCCACGTCACCACGGGGTTCCAGGGGGCGCCCCCTCGGCCAACACAGCCCCTCTTGGACGAGCACGATTCACACCCTCTTGGACCAGACCCGAGCCAAAGCACCGACCGAAGCGACAGGCACGGGCAGGCACGCGGAGGGCGCTCAGCGCCCGGAGCGGGCATGCCCGGCGACGCAGGCGACCGCAGCGACCCCGCACACGCCCGTCACAGGCACGACAGACCGCAACAAAGTCGCGAGGATCGCCTGCGTCGCTAACGGGGGTTCCAGGGGGTCGCCCCCCTGGGCCAACACCTCCCCCTGGGCAATCACACCCCCCTTAGACCCTGTGGTGGTTCTGCCCGGGCCACGTCTCCTCTGGCCAGGCGGGGACCTGTTCGGAGGCGTCGGGGTCGATGCCGGGGACGATCTGCTCGCACCAGACGACCTTGCCGGCGGCGGTGCGGCGGGTGCCCCAGCGGTGGGCGAGCTGGCTGACGACGAGGAGGCCGCGGCCGTTCTCGTCGTCGTCTTCGGCGCGGCGCAGGCGGGGCAGGGCGGCGGACCGGTCCAGGACCTCGCAGACGAGGGTGCGTTCGAGGAGGAGGCGCAGTTCGATGGGGCCGGGCGCGTAGCGGAGCGCGTTGGTGATGAGTTCGGAGGCGAGGAGTTCGGTGGTGTAGTCGAGTTCCTCCAGGCCCCATTCCTCCAGGCGGGAGCGGACGAGGCCGCGGGCGCGGCGGACGGCGGCCGGGTCGGCGGGCAGGGTCCAGGAGGCGTAGCGGTCTTCGGGGAGGCGGCGCAGGCGGGCGATGAGGACGGCGATGTCGTCGCGGTGCTGGTCGGCGTAGACGCCGGCGAGGGTCGCCTTGGCGAGGTCCTCCATGGGGCGGTCGACGGAGTCGGGGCCGAAGATCTTCTGGAGGCGGGCGAGGCCGTCGTCGATGTCGCGGCCGCGGTTCTCGACGAGGCCGTCGGTGTAGATGACGAAGAGGCTGCCGTCCTCGACGGTGAACTCGCGGCTCTCGATGGCGGCGCCGCCCGCGACGCCGAGCGGCGGGGCGGGCGGGACCTGCAGGTACTCGTTGTCGCCGGTGGGGCTCGCGAGCAGCGGCGGCAGGTGCCCGGCGGAGGCGATCTCGATCGTGCCGGTGGTGGCGTCGTACACGGCGTAGACGCAGGTGGCGAAGTGCGGTTCCTGCTCGCCGAGCTCGATCATCAGCTCGTGCATGACGTGCAGGGCGTCGGCGGGCGGCAGCTCGAGGTTCGCGAGGGTGTGCAGCGCGGTGCGGAGCCGGCCCATGGTGACGGCGGCGCGGACGCCGTGCCCGGCGACGTCGCCGACGATCAGGGCGACGCGGGCGCCGGGCAGCGCGATCGACTCGTACCAGTCGCCGCCGACCTCGACGAGCTTGCTGCCGGGCAGGTAGCGGTGCCGGACCTCGACCGAGGACGGCGCGGACAGCCGCAGCGGCAGCAGGCTGCGCTGCAGCGCGAGCGCGGTGGAGCGCTCGCGGCTGAACTTGCGGGCGTTGTCGATGACGATCGCGGCGCGGGCCGCGAACTCCATGCCGATCTCGACGTCGTAGGCGTCGAACTTGCGGAACCCGGGGACGCGGGTGCAGGCGATGAAGCCGAGCAGCGTGTCGCGGGCGATCATCGGCAGCAGCACCATCGACACGTCCGACAGCAGCTCGCCGGCGGGGCCGCGGCGCCACAGCCGGCCGATCTCGCTGGCCTCGTCGAGGGTGATGTGCGGCAGGTGGACGGGCCGGGCCGTCTCCATCACCTGCCGGTAGGGGGTGCCCTCGGGGAACACGAGCACCTCGCCGACGGGGAACGTGGACGTCCACGCGGGGTTGCCGTCGTCGGAGGTGACCGCGATGCGGCGCAGGACGGCGGAGCCGGACTCGCTGTGCACCTCGTCGGAGGCGACGAGGCTCTCCAGCACCAGCACGGAGGCGGCGTTGCAGTAGTGCGGGACGACGACGTCGACGAGGCCGCGGGCGGACTGGTCGAGGTCGAGGGACGCGCCGAACCGGGTGAGCTGGTCGTCCATCAGCGCGCGGCGCATGAGGGCCGGGTCCTGGTAGCGCTCGCTGGGCGGCAGCTCGACCCGGACGAACAGCAGCGCGGCGGGCGCGGCGCCGTCGTCGCCGCCGACCATCGGCTGGACGGTGACCAGCGCGTTGCCGGACCCGCCGTCGCCGCGCAGCACGGTGGTCACGCCGTTGCGCTCCTGGTCGCCGACCTCAAGGAGGGCTTCGAGCTCGGCCTTGGCCTCGTCGCCCACCAGGTCGGTGGCCGGCTTGCCGATCAGCTCTTCGGGCGCCCGGCCGAGGACGGCGCGGGCGTTCGGCCCGCACTGGACGATCCGCCTGGCCCCGTCGATGCCCAGGACAAGGGTCCGGGACGCCGAATCGGTGGCGGGCGCATCGCCTCGCGGCGCCATGACGGATCTCACCTGACGCGCTCCAGACAGCCGGTCGTCTTAGCACTACCCAGCGACAGTATGGGGCATGACGCAGCCGCGGGGGGAGAAGATCACGCTTACCGTGCCGAAATCGCGTCGGTTCCGTCGTTCGCGCGTCATCGCGCGCCCGCTCCGATGCCTCGGATGAGGGTGTCGACGACCGCTTCGGCATATCCGTCCGGGAAGGTCTCGTGCGGCCGTTTCGGCACGAGGGAGCCGAGCAGCATCGACATGGCCACCTCCACGTCGAGGTCGGCGCGCAGCTCCCCGCTCCGCACGCCGCGCCGCAGCACGCGGCGGACGACCTCGCGGCGCGGCTCGATGACGTCGCGCTTGTAGCGGGCGTACAGCTCGGGGTGCTTCTCCGCGCCGCCGACGACGTTCCAGAAGCACCGCGAGTACCGGCGCTTGCGCTCGTCGGTCAGCGCCCGCGCCAGCTCGGCGAGGTCGTCGCGGACGGACCCGCCGGACGGCTCGGGCAGCGGCGCCTTCGCCGTGCCGAGCGCGTCCAGGATCAGCGCGTCCTTGCTGGGCCAGCGCCGGTAGATGGTCGTCTTGCCGACGCCGGCGCGGGCGGCGACCGCCTCGATGGACAGGCCCGCCACGCCGGACTCCTCGGCGAGGAGGTCGAGGGTCGCCTCGATGATGGCCTTCTCGGCGCGTTCGCTGCGGGGCCGCCCGCCGGGCCGCCGGTCTGTCTCGGTCATGGTTCCTTCACGCTCTCACACCGCGGCCTTCTCCGGCTCCGGTGCGGCGGCGTCCGCGGCGGCGGCGGGCGCGCGCCCCGGCATCCACTTCAGGACGACCAGCGCGCCGAGCAGGGCGACGACGGCGGCGGCGACCGACGCGGTGTGCATGGCGTGCACGAACGCGGCGTCGGCGTGGCCGGCCAGCCGCCGTCCCGCGGCGCCGAACTGGGCCGCCACGGCGTGCGCGCCCTCGATGGAGTCGCCCGCGGCGTCCCGCGCGCCGGGGGGCAGCGCGGCGAGGTCGCCGTCCAGGTCGCGGCGGTAGACGGACGCGACGACGGAGCCGAGCACGGCGACGCCCAGCGCGACGGCGACCTGGCGGGCGGTGTTGTTGATGGCCGAGCCCGCGCCGGCCTTCTCGCGCGGCAGCGCCGACATGACCGACTCGGTGGCGGGCGGCATGACGTTCGCCATGCCGGTGCCCTGCACGAAGAAGATCGCGCCGAGGATCCACATGGGGGTGTCGGTGCCGACGAACTGGTAGCTCGCGAGCGCGGCGGCGACCAGCAGCAGGCCCGCGGTGCAGACGGCCTTGGCGCCGAAGCGGCGCACCATCTCGGCGCTGCGCGGCGCGAACGCGAGCTGGGCGATCGCGAACGGGAGCACCATCGCGCCGGACTGCAGCGGGGTCAGCCCGCGCACCGACTGCATGTAGAAGTTGGCGAAGAAGAACACGCCGCTCGCGGCGAAGAAGCACAGCGCGATCGACGCGACGGCGGCCGACATCCGCGCGTCCCGGAACAGCCGGACGTCGAAGGCCGGGGACGGGGAGCGGGCCTCGTGCGCGACGAACAGGGCGATGACGGCGGCGCCGGCGAGGATCGGGCCGAGCACGGGGAGGGTCAGCCAGTCGCCCTTCTCGCCGCCCTGGATGATCCCGTACGACAGGACGACGAGGCCGATGACCGACAGGACGACGCCGAGGGGGTCGAGCCGTCCCGGCTCGGGGTTGCGCGACTCGGGCACGAGGAACGCCATCAGCGCGATGCCGACCGCGACGACCGGGACGTTGACGAGGAAGACCGAGCCCCACCAGAAGTGGGCGAGCAGCAGGCCGCCGGTGAGCGGGCCGATCGCGACGGCGAGGCCGACCGCGCCGGCCCAGATGCCGATGGCGCGGGCGCGCTCGCGCGGCTCGAAGACGTTGGTGATGATCGACAGCGTCTGCGGCATGACCGCGGCGCCGCCGAGGCCCATCAGGGCGCGCGCGTAGATGAGCTGCTCGGGCGACTGCGCGTACGCCGACAGCAGCGAGGCCAGCGCGAACACCGCCATACCGCCGATCAGCACGCGCTTGCGCCCGATCCGGTCGCCGATCACGCCGAAGGTGAACAGCAGGCCGGCGAAGACGAGCGTGTAGGAGTTGATCGACCATTCGAGCTGGCTCTGCGTCGCGCCGAGGCCCTTCTCCGGGTCGGCGATGGTCTTGAGCGCGACGTTGAGGATGGTGTTGTCGAGCACCACCACCAGCAGGCTCATGGTCAGCACGCCGAGGATGTACCACCGGCGGCGCTGGATCGTCTGGGAGTCCATGCCGATACGCAACCGTATCGTTTCGGAATCTGTTCCCGGCCCGTCCGGATCGGGGAATCCGCGGGGGTACCCGAATCGTTTTCGAAGTGGCACGATCTGTTCTGTCTGGGTACGCCACCGTGGCGCCTCAAGACCGGAGGTTCTCGCATGTCTTCTTCTGTCGCACCCCCAGCCCAGCCGACCGCGCTGTACGGCGGCAAGAGCGGCCGGAGGGTGACCGTACGCGACATCGCCGCCGCCAAGGAGCGGCACGAGAAGTGGCCGATGCTCACCGCGTACGACGCGCTCACCGCGCGCATCTTCGACGAGGCCGGCATCCCCGTGCTGCTCGTCGGCGACTCCGCCGCGATGGTGGTCTACGGCTACGACTCCACGATCCCCGTCACCGTGGACGACCTGATCCCGCTGACCGCGGCCGTCGTCCGCGGCTCCAAGCGCGCCATGGTCGTCGCCGACCTGCCGTTCGGCTCGTACCAGACGGGCGTCAAGGAGGCGCTGACGGCCGCCACCCGGTTCCTCAAGGAGACCGGCGCGCACGCGGTCAAGCTGGAGGGCGGCCGGCGGGTCATCCCGCAGGTCGAGGCGATGGTCGCCGCCGGCATCCCGGTCATGGCGCACCTCGGGCTCACCCCGCAGTCGGTGAACGTCTTCGGCGGGTACCGGGTGCAGGGCCGCGGCCAGGACGGCGACGAGCTGATGGCGGACGCCAAGGCGCTGGAGGCCGCGGGCGCGTTCTCCCTCGTCCTCGAATGCGTCCCCGAGGACCTCGCCGCCCGAGTCACCTCGTCGCTGTCGATCCCGACGATCGGCATCGGCGGCGGCAACCGGACCGACGCGCAGGTCCTCGTCTGGCAGGACATGGCGGGCCTCACCCCGCACACCGCGAAGTTCGTCAAGAAGTTCGCCGACATGAACACGCTGCTCGGCGACGCCGCGCGCACCTTCGCCGAGGAGGTCGTCAGCGGCGCCTACCCGGGGCCCGAGCACTCCTACCGCTGAACCGCCGCACCGGACCCGGCCGCGCCCGCCCGCTCGCGGGGGCGGCCGGGTCCGCGCACGTCACCGCTCGGACGCGGCCGAGGCGCCCTTCCCGCCGCCGTCCTCACTGTCGCCGTCCTCACTGTCGCCGCCCTCACCGCCGCCGTCCTCCGGCTCGCCGCGGAGCCGCGGCGACGAGCGCACCACGATCAGCCGGTCGCCGGGTTCGATGTTCGTGCACTCCGGGTGGTCGAAGGGCAGCGTCCGGCCGTCCCGCACGACCGCGAGCGCCGGCTGGCGCACCGCGCCGAGCGGCCCGCCGACCTCGTCCGGGCGCGCCTCCCGCGCCACCAGGTCGAGGCCGCTCCCCTGGTCGAGGAGGTCCTCGATGACCTGGCTGACGCTCGGCTGGCTGCTGGACATGCCTAGCAGCCGCCCCGCCGCCTCCGACGAGGTCACCACGCGGTCGGCGCCCGACTGGCGCAGCAGCGGGACGTTCTCCGACTCGCGCACCGACGCCTGGATGCCGGCGCGCGGGTTCAGCTGCCGCGCCGTCAGCGTGATCAGCACCGCGGTGTCGTCGCGCGCGCTCGCCACGACGATCTCGCGGGCCCGCTGCACCGCGGCCTGCCGCAGCACCGAGCTGCGCGTCGCGTCCCCGACGATGCTCACGAACCCCGCCTCCGCGGCCTCGGCCACCACGCGGGGGTCGGGGTCCACGACGACGATGGAACCGCGGTCGACGCCGGTGTTCAGCAGGGTCTTGATGGCGCTGCGGCCCTTCGTGCCGTAGCCGGCCACCACGATGTGGTCGCGCACGCGTGCCCTCCAGCGTGACTTGCGCCAGTCCTCGCGGGTGCGTTCCGCCAGGACCTCCAGGGTCGTGCCCACGAGGACGATGAGGAACAGCACCCGCACGGGGGTGATGAAGACGATGTTGACGAACCGCGCCGCGTCCCCGACCGGGGTGATGTCGCCGTACCCGGTGGTGGAGACCGTCACGGTCGCGTAGTAGAAGGCGTCCAGCAGCGACAGCCGCCCGCCGCCGCCGGTGTCGCGGTAGCCGTCGCGGTCGGCGTACACGACCGCCACCACGGCGAACAGGAGCAGCAGCGCGATACCGACGCGCTTGGCGACCGCGCGCAGCGGCCCCGTGGTGGACGAGGGCAGCAGCACGAACGGGCGCCGCGCCGCCTCCGGATCGTTCGAGCTCGGCACCGCACCGAGCTTAACCGTCCCCGGCCCGGCGGGCGGCGCGGGCGGCTGATTCGGCGCCG
>NZ_JBIQHY010000166.1:0-4326 GCF_044508335.1 Actinomadura sp. | reverse complement strand
CGCAGCCCGGCGTGGGCCTTGTAGCGGCGGTTGATGGAGATGAGGTTCGCGGTGAACGCCTCGATCTGGCGGGCGTTGTGCAGCCGGCCGCCGTAGACGCCGCGCATGCCGGGGATGCGGCCCGCGAGCGCCTGGACGAGGTCGGTGGCCTCGCGGTCGTCGCCGAGGACCAGGACGTCCAGTTCCATCTCGTCCACGCCGGGGTCGAGCAGCAGCTTGGCGGAGACGTGGTGGAACGCGGCCACGACGCGGCTCTGCGGCAGCACGGCGGCGGCCTGCTCGGCGGCGCTGCCCTCCTCGACCGGCAGCGCGAACGCGCCCTTGCCCTTCTCGAAGCCGAGCGGGTTCACGCAGTCCACGACGATCTTGCCGGTCAGCTCGGCGCGCAGCGACTCCAGCGTGGCCTTGTGGCCGTCCCACGGAACCGCGACGATCACCACGTCCGACTCCCCGGCCGCCACCGCGTTCTCGGCGCCGGAGACGGGAAGGTCCGCGCCCTGCCCGCCGGACAGCTCGTCGGCGGCGGCCTGGGCGCGCTCGGCGCGGCGCGACCCGATCGTCACCCGGTGCCCGGCCAGCGCGAACCGCCGTGCGAGCCCCTTGCCCTGGTCGCCGGTGCCGCCGAGGATGCCGATCGACAGGCCGCTCGGGTCGGGGAGGTCGTACGGGGTCTTCTGCTGCTGCTCAGTCATGCCGCCGAGTCTGCCAAACCCGCCTCCGGCGGCCGCGCGCCGGGCTCCCTCATCACCGGAAACAGACTGATCGGGACGCGCGGTGCGGCACCATTGTGGCCGTGGACGCCGAGCAGATCACCATGTTGCGCGAGGTCCTGTCGGCGACGGGCTGGCTGGAGCGGACCCAGGAGTTCGGCCGCGCGCTGCGGGTCACCTCCCGGACCCCGGGCGGGCTGCTGCTGGTCGGCACGCCCGGCGGCGACCCGTGGCACCTGGCGGCGCACCTGGACGACGAGAGCCGGCTCGGCGGCGTCCCCGGCCTCGCGCCGACGCTGGTGCGCTGGACGCCGCCCGCGGACGCGCCCGCCCACCTGCGCGTGGGGCTGGAGCGGCTGGAGGCGGCGCGGCGCGGCGAGACGCTGTTCGTCGTCGCCGAGGAGGACGCGCCCGTCCCGCTGCTGGAGCGGGTGGACGACGCGCGCCGCACGGGGGCGACCGTCCTCGCGCTGGAGGGCGGCGACAAGGAGCTGCGCGGCCTCGCCCACGAGGCGCTGACCGTCCCGCCGGACGAGGCGCTCATCTCGTTCGACGGCGCCCAGCACCTCGTCAGCGCGGCGGCCGGGCAGGAGCCCGCGCGATCGCCGCGCGGGCTCCGGCACCGCCTCGCCAGGCTCCTCGACGCGGTGTCCGGCCCCGTCGTCGACTGAGGGGCGTCCCCGGGGGGTCAGTCCTCGTTCTCGCGGCGCCACGCCTCGTTGCGCTCGCGGGCCAGCGCGAGCGCGTTCGCGGCCTCGCTCTCGGACGCGTACGGGCCCATCCGGTCCTTGCCGGGGCAGCCGGGCCCGTGCTCGGGCTTCATGTGCTTCAGGCAGAACCACCAGTCGCCGTCGTCACCGGCCATCGGCACTCCTCTCGATCGCGCTCGCGGGGGATTCGTTGCCCCGATCGCGCTTACTACACTGCATCACTATGACGACCCAGCTGCTCCGGCCCGGACGCGTTTCCCCGATGCGCAAGGTCCCGTCGAGCATCCCGCGCCCGGAGTACGTGGGGAAGAAGCGGCCGAAGACCGGCGAGCCCGACGTCAAGACCCCCGAGATCATCGAGAAGATGCGGGTGGCGGGGAAGATCGCCGCGCAGGCGCTCCAGGAGGTGGGCCGGCACGTCCGGCCGGGCATCACCACCGACGAGCTCGACCGCATCGGGCACGAGTTCATGCTCGACCACGGCGCCTACCCGTCCACGCTCGGGTACCGCGGGTTCCCGAAGTCGCTGTGCACCTCGATCAACGAGGTGATCTGCCACGGCATCCCGGACGACACGGTCCTGCGCGACGGCGACATCATCAACATCGACATCACCGCGTACATCGACGGCGTGCACGGCGACACCGACGCGACGTTCCTGTGCGGCGACGTCGACGAGGAGTCGCGGCTGCTGGTGGAGCGCACCCGCGAGGCGGCCATGCGCGGCATCCGCGCGGTCAAGCCGGGGCGCGCGCTGAACGTGATCGGCCGGGTCATCGAGTCCTACGCCAAGCGGTTCGGGTACGGGGTCGTCCGCGACTTCACCGGGCACGGCATCGGCACGACGTTCCACTCCGGGCTGGTCGTCCCGCACTACGACGACCCGCACGCGACGACGATCATCGAGCCGGGCATGACGTTCACGGTCGAGCCGATGCTGACGCTCGGCACCCACGAGTACGACATGTGGCCGGACGGCTGGACGGTCGTCACCAAGGACCGCAAGCGCACCGCGCAGTTCGAGCACACGCTGCTGGTGACCGAGGACGGCCACGAAATCCTCACCCTGCCGTGACATCCCTGTTGATCTAGGGTCTGATTCGTCCCCCCTCCGGCCGGGAGAGTCTCTGGAGATGAACGCCCCAGCGCCGTACGAGCCGCGCGTTCCGTCCGACAGCATGCCGCCGGGGCGCGCCGCGCTGAGCGTGACGTGGGCGGCGCTGCCGTTCCTGACCCTCGGCTACGCCACGCCGTTCACGTTCGCGGCGGCGGCGCTGTGGCGGCGCAGCCTGCATCTGATGGTGTCCACGGCCGCGTACCTCGGGGTCTTCGCGGCGGCGATGTTCCTCCTCCCCGACATCGGCAAGGACGAGGGCACCGAGCGCACGGTCGGGGTGCTGCTGTTCGTCCTCGCCGTGGTGGGGTGCGGGCACGCGTTCCTGATCCGGCGCCGGGTGTTCGACCCGCACGGGCTGTCGTCGGTCGACAACGAGGCCGTGGTCGAGCGGGTCAAGCGGCGCCGGCTGCTGCGGGAGAAGGCGCGGGAGCTGGCCGCGGCCGATCCCGGCCTCGCCAAGGAGCTGCGGATCGGACGTCCCGACCTGCCCCGCCAGTACAACGACGGCGGGCTCGTCGACGTCAACCACGCCCCGGCGGAGGCGCTGACGCTGCTGCCCGGCATCACCCCGGAGCTGGCGGAGAAGATCGAGCGGGTGCGCGCGGAGACGGGCGGCTTCATGTCCGCCGAGGAGCTGTCCGCCGTCGCCGGGCTGCCGCCGTCCCTCACGAGCGACGTCGCCGACTACGCCGTCTTCATCCGCTGATCTCGGGTATGCCCCCCGCGTGGCCCCCAAGAAGCGCAAGGGCGGCGGCGACCGGCTGGCCGAGTACCGGGAGAGGCGCGACCCGGGCAGGACGCCGGAGCCCGTCCCCGACGAGAAGGCCCTCCCGCAGGGGAACGACGACACGTTCGTCGTTCAGGAGCACCACGCGACCAGCCTGCACTGGGACCTGCGGCTCGAACGCGACGGGGTGCTCGTGTCGTGGGCCGTCCCGAAGGGGCTGCCGTGGAGCCCGGAGACGAACCACCTCGCCGTCCGCACCGAGGACCATCCGCTGGAGTACGCCGCGTTCGAGGGGGAGATCCCGCGCGGCGAGTACGGCGCCGGGCGGATGACCGTCTGGGACCGCGGGACGTACGAGACCGAGAAGTGGTCCGAGCGCGAGGTGAAGATCGTCGTCCACGGCTCGCGGGTCTCCGGCCGGTACGTGCTGTTCCGGACGCGCGGCAGGAACTGGATGATCCACCGGATGGACCCGCCGGCCGACCCGGACGCCGAGCCGCTGCCGGAGTCGGTGCTCCCGATGGCGGCGGTGGAGAAGGCCCGGCTGCCCCGCGACCAGGACGCCTGGGGCTTCGAGTTCGCCTGGGGCGGCCGGCGGATGCCCGCCTACGTCGAGGGCGGCCGGACCCGGTTCACCGACGCCCGGGGCCGCGCCGTGGACGGCCCCGCCGGGCTCGGCTCCCGGCTCGGTGCCGCGCTGGGCGCCCGGCGCACCGTGCTCGACGGTGAGCTGGCCGTCCTGGACGGCCGCGAGACCTACATGATCTACGATGTGCTGCACCTGGACGGGCATCCGCTGCTGGACGTCCCGTACCGGGAGCGGCGGGAGCGGCTCGACGACCTCGGGCTGTCGGGGCCGTCGTGGCAGACGGCGCCCTGGTTCCCCGGCGACGGCGACGCCGTGCGGGACGCGGCCCGCGCCCAGGGGCTGCCGGGCGTCCTCGCCAAGCGCCTGGACTCCCCGTACGAGCCGGGCGAGGAGTCCGGCGCCTGGCGCTTCGTCCCGTCCTAGTACGCCACGGTGATCCTGCGCTGGACGGCGTTGCCCTTCTCCAGCTCGTC
>NZ_JBIQHY010000165.1:7005-11948 GCF_044508335.1 Actinomadura sp. | reverse complement strand
AGGCGGAGGGCGGGGCCGGGGGCCAGGTGATGAGGGTGTGGCCCCAGGTGACGCCCGCGCCGAACCCGGCGAGCAGCACCAGGCCGCCGCCGGCCAGGCGGCCGGTGCGCACGGCCCGGTCCAGGGCGTAGGGGATGCTGGCGGCGCCGATGTTGCCGACGTCGTGCCCGACGATCGCCAGCTGCCCGGGGTCGAGCCCGGCGCCGGGCGCCAGCGCGGCGACCAGCCGCGGGTTGGGCTGGTGCGGGACGACCAGGTCCAGGTCGGCGGGTTTGATCCCGGCGGCCTCGGTGGCCTCGGCGACCAGCCGGGGGAAGATCCGCTCGATGAAGCCGCGGACGGCGCGGCCGTCCATGTGGATGGTGTGGCCGAGGCCGGCGAGGGTCTCGGCGGTGGCGGGGGTGCGGCTGCCGCCGGCGGGGATGAGCACGTCGTCGGTGCCCGACCCGTCGGACCCCAGGGTGACCGGGCCGATCCCGTAGGGGGCGGGGACCGGCCCGATGACGGTGGCGGCGGCGCCGTCGCCGAACACCGCGACGGTGCCGCGGTCGGCGGGGTTGAGGAACCGCGAGTACACCTCCACGCCGACGACCAGCGCGTAGGGGGCGGCGCCGCGCTGGGCGGCCAGCCAGCCGAGCGCGGCCTGCAGCCCGAACACGTACCCGGTGCAGGCGGCGGCGACGTCGAAGGCGGCGGCGCGGCGCGCGCCGAGCAGGGCCTGCACGCGGCAGGCGGTGGACGGGGCGATCAGGTCGGGCGTGGAGGTGCCGAGGACGATCAGGCCGATGTCGGCGGCGTCCAGCCCGGCCGCGTCCAGCGCCCGCCCGGCGGCGGCCGCGGCCAGGTCGGAGGCGGCCTGCCCGGGCGCGGCCAGGTGCCGGCGGCGGATGCCGGTGCGGTCCTCGATCCAGGACGGATCGAGGCCCAGCGAGCGGGACAGCTCGTCGCTCGGCACGCACCGCTCGGGCAGGCAGGCGCCGGTCCCGCGGACGGCCCACCGGGTGTCTTCGCGCACGGTCACGCTCGTTCCCCCCTCGCGCCACGGGCGGTTGTCAGACCCACTGCACGAGTGAATAATCCCATTTCACGGTTTATGTTCCATATGTGCGCATTAAGCGGCCTTTATGCCCGAATGGGTAAGTCGGCCTTCCTTTCAGGTAAGGAGACCCGCGTGCCGTCCACCGCGTTCGACCCCGCCCGCGCCCTCAAACCCGGCGACATCTGCGCCTTCCTGTTCCCCGGCACCGGCTCCACCGGAGTCCCCGACCTGCCCGCCCTGGCCGCCGCCGGGCCGGGCGCCGCCCGCGCCGTCGCCGACGTCCTGGACGCCGTCCAGGAGGGCCTGCCCGCCGCCGGCTGGCCGTCCCTGCGGGCGATACTGCTGGAGGACCCCACCCGATACCGGGCCGCGTCCCGCACCCCCGGCGTCGCCCAGCTGTGCTCCTACGCCGCCTCCGTCGCCGTCGACCGCGCCCTGCGCGCCTGCGGCGTCCACCCCCGCTACGCGGTCGGGCAGAGCTTCGGCGAGATCGCCGCGCTGGTCAGCGCCGGCGCGTTCGGCATCGCCGACGGCGCCCGGATGGCCGTCGCCGCCGTCGGCGTCCTGACCTCCCGCGGCCGCGGCGGCGGCATGGCGCTGCTGGAGACCGGCGAGGACGGCGCCCGCGCCTGCATCAAGTCCGCCGCCGCGCCCGAGGTGGTGGTCGCCTGCCTGAACGCGCCGTCGGTGACGATCGTGTCCGGTCCCGACGGCCCCCTGGAGGCGGTCGTGGACGCCGCCCACGGCGCCGGGATCCGCGCCGTGCGGCTCGCCGTCCCCTACCTGTCGCACCACCCCGCGATGGCCGGCGCCGACGACGAGTGGTACGCGATGATCCGCCACCTGCCCCAGCGGCCCCTGGAGCTGGAGGTGCACTCGCCGGTCCGCGGCCGCGCCTACCGCGACGGCGACGACCTGCACCGCGCCATGGCCGACTGCATCGTCAAGCCCGTCCGGCTGCCCGGCGCCCTGCGCGCCGTGCGCGCCGCCGGCGCGACCGTGTTCACCGAGGCCGGCCCCGGCGACGCGCTGTGCCAGTGCGCCCGGCTGTCGGTGCCCGGCGCGCGGACCCTCGCGCCGCTGCGCGACCGGCCCCGCCACGGCCGCACCGGCAAGGCCGCCCCCGGCGTCGCCCCCGGCACGCCCGCACCGGAGACGGCGGCCCCCGGCACGGCGCCCCCCGATGCGCCCCCCGATACAGCCCCGGATACGGCCCCCGATACGGCCGGGCGCGGGGGAGGGGAGCGGTGATGGACGCCAAGACCCGGGCCCGGCTGGAGGAGGCCGTCCCCGAGGAGTTCTTCACCTACCCCGCCGGGCTCACCGCCCGCGAGCACCAGGCCCTCACCTACCGGCGGCTGCGGCACGCCGGGCTGGCCGCGCCGCCCGCCGCCGAACTGCTGGCCGACCCGCCCCTGCTGTGCGCGCTGCTGGACCGCGCCGCCATCGCCGACCCCGCCCTGTTCCACGTCATGCTGCTGCACTACACCCTCGCGCTCGGCCCGATCCTGCGGTTCGGCGGCGGGCAGCAGGGCGCGCGGGAGGCGCGGGACGCGCTGGAGTCGATGGAGGCGGCCGGGACGCTGCTGATGACCGAGGTCGGCCGCAGCAACAGCCACCTGTCGCCCCGCACCGTCGCCCGCCACGACCCCGGCACCGGCGGGTTCACCCTGACCACCCCCGACCCGCAGGCCGCCAAGTTCCCCACCAACACCGCCCACCCCGGCGTCGCCAAGACCGCCGCCGTCTACGCCACCCTCGTCCACGGCGGGCGCGAGCGCGGGGTGTTCGTGTTCGCGGTGCCGCTGCGCCACCCCGACGGCACCGTCCCGCCCGGCGTGCGGATCGTCCCGGCGCCGGAGACGACCGGGCTGCCGATCGACTACGCCGCCGTCCTGCTCGACGGCGTCCGCGTCCCCTACGAGGCGTGGCTGCGCGACGGCGCGAGCATCGCCGCCGACGGCTCCTTCCACGACCCGGCCGGGAACCCGGCGGCCCGGCTGACCCGCTCCATGGGCATCGCGCCGCCGGTGTGGCGGGCCGTCATCTCCGCCTCCGCCGCGATCACCCGCGCGTCGGCGGGGATGCTGCTGGCGCACTCGGCGGACCGCACCACCCTCGGCAGGCTCGCGCCCCGCCGCCCGCTGACCGACTACCGCAACCAGCAGGAGGCCGTGCTCGGCGCGCTGGCCGCCGCCCACGCGCTCACCGCCGTCGCCGCGCACGTCACCGCCCCCCGCCCCGCCGCCCCCCAGGCCCCGGCCGCCGGCGGGCCCGACACCGCGTGGGCGCCCTGGTCGGCGGTCGACCGCGACCTGGCGCTGCTGAAGGCCGCCGCGACCGCCCAGGCGCAGCAGACGGTGTCGGCGTGCCGGGTGCACAGCGGCGCGCCCGGCTTCGCCGCCGCCGAGCGCCTCAACGCCTACCGCGGCCTGGCCCACGCCTACCAGAACGCCGGCGGCGACAACGAGCTGATCCTCTACGACACCGCCCGCGCCATGGCCGACCTGGACCGCTACACCCCGCCCGAGCCGGGCGCCGGCCCGCCCGACGGCGGCGACCTGGACTCCCCGCGCGTGTGGCTGTTCCTGGCCCGCGACGCCGAGCGCCGCATGCGCGACCGGCTCGCCGGCCGGGTCCAGGACGCGCTGGCCGCCGGCGGCGACGCGTTCACCGCCTGGAACGGCAACCTCGTCCTGGCCGCCAGGACGGCCGCCGCGTGCGCCGACCGGATCGTGCTGGAGATCTGCGCCGCGTCCGCCGCCGCCGACCCGGACGGGCTCGGGCCCGTCCTGCGGCTGCACGCCCTCAACGTCCTGGACCGCCGCGCCCCCGACCTGCTCAACGAGGGCGCCGCCCCGCCGGGTTTCCTGGACGAGGTGTGGGCGGCGCGGCGCCGGGCCTGCGACGTGCTGGCGCCGCGCGCGGCGGACCTGGCCGCCGCGTTCGAGCTGCCCGCGCCCGTCACCGCCCCCGCCGCGTTCCTCACCGGCCCGGCCGGCCGGTGACCCTCCGCCCGGGACGGCGCGAAACGGCACGCCACGCCGCGAATTCGGCAAGGAGCCGGGGGAACCGGCGAGGGATGGCTACCGTTCTCGTTAGACAGACCGATCGCGGGCGCCGGCCGTCCGCTGTCCCGATACGGAGGTAGACAACAGTGGGAGTCAGTCTGAGCAAGGGCGGCAACGTCTCGCTGACCAAGGAGGCTCCCGGACTGACCGCCGTCGTGGTCGGTCTGGGCTGGGACGTGCGGACCACCACCGGCACCGACTTCGACCTGGACGCCAGCGCCCTGCTGGTGTCGGCCGAGAACAAGGTCCTGTCGGACCAGCACTTCGTGTTCTTCAACAACCTCAGGAGCCCCGACGGCTCGGTCGAGCACACCGGCGACAACCTCACCGGCGAGGGCGAGGGCGACGACGAGCAGATCAAGGTCAACCTCAACGCCGTCCCCGCCGAGGTCTCCAAGATCGTGTTCCCGGTGTCGATCTACGACGCCGACGGCCGGCAGCAGAACTTCGGGCAGGTCCGCAACGCGTTCATCCGCGTGGTGAACCAGGCCGACAACAGCGAGATCGCCCGCTACGACCTGTCGGAGGACGCCTCCACCGAGACCGCCATGGTGTTCGGCGAGCTGTACCGCAACGGCGCCGAGTGGAAGTTCCGCGCGGTGGGCCAGGGCTACGCCTCCGGCCTGGCGGGCATCGCCTCCGACTACGGCGTCAACGTCTGACCGGCGAGCCGAACGCACGAGCCGAACGCACGAGCCGAACGCGCGGCCGCACCGGACGGCCGCACCGCGGGCCGTGCGCACGGCCGAGAGTCCGCAGCGGGGCGCCCCGGAACCGTCCGGGGCGCCCCGCCGCGCTTCGACCGGCCCGCGGGCCGCGCCGGGTCCGCGCGG
>NZ_JBIQHY010000165.1:0-6905 GCF_044508335.1 Actinomadura sp. | reverse complement strand
GCGGTCGCCGGGTCAGCAGGCCGGGACGACGGCCAGCGCCTCGACCTCGATCAGCAGGTCGTCGCGGACCAGCCGGGACACCTCGATCAGCGACGCGGCCGGCTCCACCCCCTCGGGCACGAACTCGGCGCGCACGGACCGCACCACGCCCACGCCGCCCGCGTCCCGCAGGAAGTACCCGAGCCGGATCACGTGCTCCCAGGTCGCGCCCGCGGCGGTCAGCGCGGCCTCCAGGTTGCCGAACACCTGCCGGGTCTGGGCCTCCAGGTCGCCGGGCCCGACCAGGTTCCCGGCCGAGTCCAGGGCGACCTGCCCGCTGACCACCACCAGCCGGCCGGGGACGTCGACGGAGATGACGTGGCTGTAGCCGGGGCCGGGCGCCAGGCCGGGCGCCTCGACCTGCCGGATTCCCGAACGCGGATCACTGCTCATCACAAGATCACCTTACGGCGTCCCGGCCGCCCCGCGCGGGCCGCCCGCGGGGTCAGCCGAGCAGCTCCTCGCGCAGCCGCGTCTTGAGGATCTTGCCGCCGGGGTTGCGGGGCAGCGGCTCGTCCCGGAACCACAGGTGGGCGGGCACCTTGAACGCGGCGATCCGCCCGCCCAGGAACTCCTTGATCTCCTCCGCGGCGACCTTCTCCCCGGGGCGCGGCACGATGACCGCGCCGACCTCCTCGCCGAGCACCTGGTGCGGGACGCCGATCACGGCGCAGTCGGCCACCGCCGGATGCTCGTACAGGGCGGCCTCGACCTCGGCGCAGTAGATGTTCTCCCCGCCGCGGATCAGCATGTCCTTGGCGCGGTCGACGATGTAGACGAACCCGTCGGCGTCCAGCCGGGCCAGGTCGCCGCTGTGGAACCAGCCGTCGCTGAACGCCTGCGCGGTCGCCTCCGGCTTGTTCCAGTAGCCCTTGATGACGTTCGGGCCCTTGATCAGCAGCTCGCCGACCTCCCCGGGCGGCAGCTCGTTCCCGGCCGGGTCGACGACCTTGACGTCGCAGACCGCGACGGGCGGGCCGACGCTCTCGGGCCGCTCCAGGTAGTTGACGCCGCCGTTGTAGGTGGTCACCGAGGAGGTCTCGGTGAGGCCGTACCCGTTGCCGGGGACCCGCTCGGGCAGCCGCTCCTTGATGGTGTCCAGCAGCGCGGGCGCGGCGGGGGCGCCGCCGTAGCTGACGCCGGTGAGGCTGGAGGTGTCGTACCGGCCGAACTCGGGGGAGGTCAGCACCTGCCACGCCATCGTGGGGACGCCGCCGAACCCGGTGACCCGCTCCCGCTCGATCAGCTCCAGCGCCTTGGTCACGTCCCACTTGTACATCAGCACCACGGTGCCCCCCTGCAGCGCGCTGGTCACCAGCACCGAGTGGCAGCCGGTGGCGTGGAAGAACGGCACGCTCAGCAGCGTCACCCGCGGCTGCGGCGCCATCAGCTCCTCGACGGTGCGGCCGGCGCGGACCCCGGCCGACAGGATCCCGTAGGCGAGGCTGACGGGGTTGGTGGCGATGTTGCGGTGCGTGCCCAGCGCGCCCTTGGGGCGGCCGGTGGTGCCGGAGGTGTAGAAGATGGTGGCGTCGTCGTCGGGGCCGATCGCCACGTCGGGCAGCGACGCGGCGGCCGGGTCGCCGGGGTCGCCGAGCACCTCCGCGAACGGTTCCGCGCCCGCCGGCAGGGGCCCGTCGGGGCGGACGACCAGGCACGCCGCGCCCAGGCCCGGCAGCGCCCCGGCGAGCCGCTCGGCGCGCTCGGCGTCGGCGACGAGGACCTTGGCGCCGCTGTCGGACAGCCCGTACTCCAGCTCGGCGGCGGTCCACCAGGCGTTCAGCGGCACCACCACCGCACCGGCGACGGCGGCGCCGAAGAACGCCACCGACCATTCGGGGTAGTTGCGCATCGCGATCGCGACCCGGTCGCCCTTGCCGACGCCGTAGCGGTCGATGAGCCGCCGCGCGAACGCCGCCGCGGCCGCGTAGTGCGCGGCGAAGGTGAGCCGGTCGCCCTCGTAGACCAGGAAGTCGGCGTCGCCGTGGGCGCGGGAGATCTCCAGGATCTCCCGCAGGGTGGGCGGGGCGTTCTTCCACACCCGGGTCCGGACGCCGCGGATGTCGACCTCGTCCATCTCGAACAGGCTCCCCGGCGCGGTCAGCCGCTCCCTGACCTCGGCGATGCCCGGCAGCCCGCCGGGCGGCGCGGCCTGCCGCCCGCTCTGCCTGTCACGATCCTGCACTGGACGGTCCTGCACGTCGCGCCTCCCGCGGGGTCACGGCGCGCCGCCGCGCGGCCCGACCGCCGAACACGGTTCGGTGCGCCGTCTCGAAAATCTATGATCCGCGTCACGCGCAGGTCAACGCCCCATCGCCGCCCCGCCGCCGGGGCGGCGCCGGCGGCGGCCGCGCGGGAACGGTCCGAACGAAGATCCTCACCTGCGACAATGGGGGCATGACCGAACGCAGGCCGATCGAGTACTGGTTGTCGGACATGGACGGGGTCCTGGTCCACGAGGGCCGCCCCGTGCCCGGCGCCGACGAGTTCATCCGCCGCCTGTCGGCGGCCGGGACGCCGTTCCTCGTCCTGACCAACAACTCGATCTACACCCGCCGGGACCTGTCGGCCCGGCTGGCGGCGGCCGGCCTGCAGGTCCCCGCCGAGTCGATCTGGACCTCGGCGCTGGCGACCGCCCGGTTCCTGGCCGACCAGCGCCCCGAGGGGTCGGCGTACGTGATCGGGGAGGCGGGGCTGACCACGGCGCTGCACGAGGCCGACTTCGTGCTGACCGACATCGACCCCGACTACGTGGTGCTGGGCGAGACCCGCACCTACAGCTTCTCCCAGATCACCCGCGCGATCCGGCTGATCGAGGGCGGCGCCCGGTTCGTGGCGACCAACCCCGACCCGGTCGGCCCGTCCCCGGAGGGGTCGCTGCCCGCGTGCGGCGCGGTCGCCGCGATGATCACGCGGGCGACGGGGGTGGAGCCGTACTTCGTCGGCAAGCCGAACCCGCTGATGATGCGGACCGCGCTGAACGTGGTCGGCGGGCACAGCGAGTCCACCGCGATGATCGGCGACCGGATGGACACCGACGTCGTCGCCGGCATCGAGGCCGGGCTGGAGACGATCCTGGTGCTGACCGGGGTGACCCGCAAGGACGAGATCGCCCGGTTCCCGTTCCGCCCGAGCCGCGTCGTCAACTCGGTCGCCGACCTCGTCGACCTGGTCTGACCCGCGGCCTCCCGCGCGGCCGCCCGCGGGCCTCCCGGGGGGAGGCGGGGGCGGTCAGCCGACGGCGCCGAGCGCGGTCATCAGGCCCAGCGCGTCCGACACCACCCAGTACTCGGCGAACCGGCCGTCCTCGGCGCGGAAGATGTCCTGCCCGCGGAACGACACCCGCGTCCCGGGCGCGGCGGTCGCGCCGGGCACGCCGCCCCGGTAGGTGCCGTGGAAGGTCCACGCGGCCGCGACCATCCCGCCCCCCGTCCCGTCCCCGACGACCGGGCCGGCGTCCAGGCCGGTGCGGACGCCGGAGAAGTACTCGTGGGAGCGGCGGACCTGCTCGGCCGCCTCGGCCGGCCCGTGCACCTCCAGGTCCGGCCAGTGGCCGGTGAAGCCGGGCGCGAGGATCTCCTCGGCCACCGCGAAGTCGCCCTCCCACACCTCGAACAGCCAGCGCCGGTACAGCGCGTCCAAAGAACCCGCGTCCAAAGAACCCATGCCGCCCACCGTGCCCGCCGCCGCGCCGGGCCGAACACGCCCCGGCCGTAGACTCGGACGCGCCATGCGCACGATCAGACAGGGCGGCTCCCGCGAGCTGGAGATACGCCGATCCCGGTTCGTCTGCACGCTCGCCCGCGCCGCCGACGAGGCCGAGGCCGCGGCGTTCATCGCCGCGCACCGCCGCGCCCACCGCGACGCGACCCACAACTGCACCGCCTACGTCGTCGGGGAGCATGGCGAGATCACCAAGAGCAGCGACGACGGCGAGCCGGCCGGGACGGCGGGCGCGCCGATGCTGGAGGTGCTGCTGCGGCGCGGCCTGACCGGCACCGCCGCGGTCGTCACCCGCTACTTCGGCGGGGTCAAGCTCGGCGCGGGCGGCCTGGTGCGCGCCTACTCCCAGGCGGTCGCCGACGCCGTCGACGCGGTCGGGGTGGTCGAGCTGCGCCCGGCGGTGACGGTCACCGTCGGCGTCGACCACGCCCTGGCCGGGCGGTTCCTGGGCGACCTGCACGCGGCCGGGCACCGGCCCGGCGACGTCCGCTACGCCGCGACCGTGGAGGCCGACGTCGCGGTGCCCGCCGAGGACCTGGCGGCGTTCGAGGCGTGGGCGGCGGAGGTCACCGCGGGGCGGGCGGCGCTGCGGCGCGGCGCGGCCGGCCACATCGAGGTCCCGGTGCCCTGACCGCCCCCCGCCCCGGCGGCCCGCGCCCCGGCATCCGTGCGCCCCCGGCGGCCCCGGGCCCCGGGTCAGGCCAGGAAGTCGGCCAGGACGGGCGCGAGGACTTCGGGGGCGACGTCGTGGCTCTGGCCGTCCAGGGTGCGGTGCGTCCCGGCGGGCAGCAGCGCCGCGACGCGGCGGGCGGTGTCGCGCATCCAGGCGGGGCTGTCGCCGCCGTCCACGACCAGCGCGGGTGCGGACACGCGGGCGATGAGCGCCTCGGGCATCGCGCCGCCGCGGGCGTCGTCCATCACCGCCGAGTCGTAGGCCAGGGTCGGCGCGAGCGCCTCCAGCGCCGCCCACATCGGCGAGTTGCGGGCCTGCGCCACCATCTCCCGCGGCATCCCCACGCCCTCCATGAACAGCGCGAGCGCGTCGCCGCGGCGCCCGTCGGCCAGCAGCCCGGTCAGCTCGGTGTTGTAGGCGCGCGCACGGGTCAGCCGGTCGTCGTGGCCGGAGTGGAACGGCGGCTCGAACAGCGCGAGCCGGGTGACGGGCAGCCCCGCCGCGGCGGCGCGCAGCGCCAGCACCGCGCCCGAGGACATCCCGTACACCGCGGCGGACCCGCCGGCCGCGCCGAGCACGGCGGCCAGGTCCTCGATCTCGCGGTCGACGGCGTAGGGCGGGGTGTCGCCGCTGTCTCCGCGGCCCCGCCGGTCATAGGCGAGGACGTGTGCCGGCCGGCGAGCAGCCCGGCGAGCGGAGCGGCCGACCCGCGGTCGTTGAGCGCCCCGCCGACGCAGACCAGGGCGGGGCCGCTCCCGGTCCGGTCGAAGGCGATGCGGGTGCCGTCCTTGGAGTGCACGGTTTCCATGAGGGATGCCCTTCCCAGGTGTCGCGGCCCGGTGCGGGCCGTCTCCCACCCCACCTGCCGGGCGGGCGGCACCGCAACCGACACGCCGCGCGGGACGCCGGCCCCGCCGCGGGGGCGGCCGGGAGGAGGCCCTCCGGGAGGCGCCGCGGCGGGTGTAGCCTTTCCCGCGATGGGCAGCGGGACGGTCGCCGGCGACGGGGTGAGGGCGGAGATCCTCCGGGCCGCCGCCGCGATGCTGGCCGAGCGCGGAACGCCCGCCTGCGCGGCCGACATGTCCGACATCGCTGCGGCGGCGGGGGTGGACCGCGAGACCCTCGACCTCTGGTTCCCCAGCCGCGAGGCCCTGCTGCACGCGCTCTACGAGGCCGCGCTGGCCGACCTGACGGCCCGGCTGGAGGACGCCCGCCTGGACCGCGTCCCCATCGAGGAGGCGGTGGCCCGGATGACCCGCGCGACGATCGCCGCGGCCTGCCGGCACCGGGCGCTCGGGCTGCCGGACCGGACGCCGCGGGAGGCCCGGCTGATCGAGCGGCGGCTCGCGGGGCCGCTGCGCGCGGTGTTCGAGCACGGCGCCGCCGCCGGGCACTTCCGCGCCGACCTGCCCGTCCACACCCTCGCCGAGCTGTACTTCAGCCTGCTGGAGGGCGTGGTGTCGCGCGTCCTGCGCGACCGCCTGGGCGTGGAGGAGGCCACCGCCGCCGCGACCACCCTGTTCCTGTCCGGGGCGCTCGCCCCGCCCGCGCGGCGCGGCTGACCCGGCCGCCGCGATCGCCGATCTTGCGGTGCGGCGGGGGGCGCGGCATAGCCTGAGCCGCGGGCGGCGGAGGCGAGGTGCGTGGCGGTGGCGGGGCTGGAGCCGGCGGTGGCCGCGGGGCTGGTGCTGCTGGCCGTGGCGGCCGGCATCGGGATCACCGCGGTGGGGCCGGGCGGGGTGCTGATCACGGTGGGCCTGTTCGCGTTCACCGGGCTGCCGCCGGCGCGGGTCGCGGGCACCGCGATCGTCACCAACGTCGCGACGGGGGTGCTGGGCACGGCCGTGTACACGCGGTCGGGGCAGCTGCGCGAGCCGCGGACGCGGCGGACGGCTGCGCTGCTGGCGGTCGCGGCGCTGGTGGGGACGCCGCTGGGCGTGCTGGCCAACGGCCTGGTCACCGGCCGGGCGTTCGGGGTGCTGCTGGGGGTGTTCATCGCGCTGGTCGCGGTGCTGGTGCTGCGGCGGCGCCCGCCGGACGCCGGCGGCACCGGACCCGGGAACCGAACCGGGGACGGGGACGGGGCGGGGCGGGGGATCGGGTGGCCGGCGGCGGTGGCGGTCGGCGCGGGCGTGGCGGCGGTGGGCGCGATGTTCGGGGTCGGTGGGCCGCTGCTGAGCGTCCCGCTGCTGATCGCGCTGGGGATGCCGGTGCTGCCGGCGCTGGCGGCGGCGCAGGCCCAGTCGGTGGTGATCGCCGCCGCCGGGACGGCCGGGTACGTCGCGGCGGGCGCGGTGGACTGGCGGCTCGCGGCGCTGCTGGGCGTCCCGGAGCTGGCGGGCGTGCTGGCGGGATGGGTGATCGCCCGGACGGTCCCGGCGGCCGCGCTGAAGGGCGCGCTGGTGGTGTGCCTGCTGGTGCTGGCCCCCTACGTCGCCCTGCACGGCTGACCGCACGACCGGCCCGCACG
>NZ_JBIQHY010000164.1:0-12084 GCF_044508335.1 Actinomadura sp. | reverse complement strand
TCCACTTCCCACACGTAGTCGAACCCCACCCGGTCGGCGAGCTCCACCTGGTCGAGGGCGTCCTGGTAGAGCTTCAGCTCCTGCCCGTCGTTCCAGGGCCGCGGCAACTGGTGCTCGTAGAAGAGTCCGAAGCGCATGGGGACACCTCCCTCGGCGTTGACCAGGGATGACCGCCCGACCACCCGGTCCTGTCCCGCCAGCCTCTCCCGCATTGGACACCGAGCCAACATGCTCCGGGCCGGACGACGACCAAGCGCTCGCTTGACTGATGGCGCGCCCGACCGGCACCGTGAGGCCACCGGCCTGCGAGAGGAGTTCCATGGCGCCGCTGGACGGACTGCGGGTCCTCGATCTGACGATGTGGCGGCCCGGACCGTACGCGACGCAGCTGCTCGCGCAGCTCGGCGCGGACGTCATCAAGGTGGAGCCGCCCGGCGGGGAGCCGATGCGGATGTTCCGCGACCATTTCGACGTCCTCAACCGGCACAAGCGCAGCGTGGTGCTCGACCTGAAGTCCGACGGCGGCCGCGCGTCGCTCATGTCGCTGGCGGAGGGCGCCGAGGTGTTCGTCGAGGGGTTCAGCCCCGGCGTCGCCGAGCGGCTGGGCGTCGGGCACGAGGCGCTGCGGAAGCTCAACCCGCGGCTCGTGTACTGCTCCATCTCCGGATACGGGGCCGAAGGGCCGCTCCGCGACGTGCCCGGGCATGACATCAACTACCGCGCGTACGCCGCCGCGCTCCCGCCCGACGCCGTCTCCCCGGAGGCGGACGAGCTGCCGCTCGCGGACATGTCGGCCGCCACGATGGCCGCGTTCGCGATCACCGCGGCCGTGCTCAAGGCCCGTGCGACCGGGGTGGGCGACCGCATCGACCTCGGGATGGCCGACGTCCTGGCGCACTGGGTCGGCACCGTTCCGGAGGCGACGCGGCGGTCGGGCGCCGGGCCCGTCCCCGGCTACGGCGTCTACCCCACGAAGGACGGCCGGAAGATCACGCTCGGTGTCGTGTCGGAGGAGCGGCTGTGGGCGGCGACCTGCCGCGCGCTCGGCATCGAGGAGCACGCCGGGGTCCCGTTCACGGAGCGGCTCGGCCGGATCGGGGAGCTGGACGGGGCCGTGGCCGCCGCCGTGGCGAAGCTCACGATGGCGGAGGCCATGGAGCGGCTGAGCGCGGCCGGGGCGCCCGTCGCGCCCGTCCTCTCCCGCGCGGAGATGATCGCCCTCGACCACTTCGAGCTGCGGAAGATCCAGGAGGAGGGGCCCGTCCGGACGACCGTCCACCCGCCGCTGCCGGGCGGGACGGCCCCTGAGCTGGACGAGCACCGCGGCCGGGGCTGGCGTCTCACGCAGTGAAATTCAGGTGGGATTGTCCTACCTGTTTGGCATGCTTGTGACGTGAACGCGCGTGCGATGAGTCCGGTCCTGGTCGGCAGGGCGGCGGAGCTGGGGGAGCTGCGGGACGCTCTCGCCGCCGCGCCCGGAGCGGTGCTCGTCGGAGGCGACGCGGGGCTCGGCAAGACGCGGCTGATCAGGGAGTTCGCCCGTACGGCGGACGCGAACGTCCTGGTGGGCGGCTGCCTGGAGCTGGGCTCCGACGGCCTGCCGTTCGCGCCGTTCACGACCGTGCTGCGCGGCCTGGTGCGCGACATCGGCATCGAGGGGGTCGCCGGGCTCGTCCCGCGCGGCGACACCGGCGGCCTCGCCCGGCTGCTGCCGGAGTTCGGGGAGCCCGAGTCGGACGCCGCGTCCGGCGAGGAGCGGGCCCGGCTGTTCGAGGTCGTCCTCACGCTGCTGGAGCGGCTGGCCGAGAAGGGCCCGGTCGTGCTGGTCATCGAGGACGCCCACTGGGCCGACCGGTCCACCCGCGACCTGCTGGCGTTCCTGGTGCGCAACCTCGGCGTCGGCCCGGTGCTCATCGTGCTGACGTACCGGACGGACGAGCTGCACCGCGCCCATCCGCTGCGGCGGCTGCTCGCCGGGCTGGAGCGGCTCGAACGCGTCCGCCGGATGGAGCTCGGCAGGCTGGCCCGCGCCGACGTGTCCGCGCTGGTCACCGAGCTGCTCGGGCAGAGCCCGCCGCCCGGCCTCGTCGAGCGGATCGACGCCCGCAGCGAGGGCAACCCGCTGTTCATCGAGGCGCTGCTCGACGACGACGGCGAGCTGGCGTGCGAGCTGCCGGAGTCGCTGCGCGACCTGCTCCTCGCCGGCGTCCAGCGGCTCCCCGAGGAGACGCAGGACGTCCTGCGCGACGCGAGCGGCGGCAGCACCCGCATCGAGCACGCGCTGCTCGCGGCCGTGTCCGGGCTCGACGACGCCGCGCTGACCCGCACGCTCCGCCCCGCCGTCGCCGCGAACGTGCTCGTCGTGGACGGCGACGGGTACGCGTTCCGGCACGCGCTGATCCGCGAGGCCGTCCACGACGACCTGCTGCCGGGCGAGCACACGCGGCTCCACACCCGCTACGCCGAGGCCCTGGAGAACGATCCTTCGCTCGTGCCCGCCGGGCGGCTGTGGGTCGAGCTGAGCTACCACTGGAAGCAGGCCCACAACAGCCTGTGGGCGCTCGTCGCGTCCTGGCGCGCCGCGGGGGAGGCGCGCAAGGCGCTCGCCTACGCCGAGTGCCTGGCGATGCTCGAACGCGTCCTCCAGCTGTGGGACCGCGTCCCCGACGCGGTGGAGCGCATCGGCGCCGACTACGTCCGGGTCCTGATGGACGCGGCGACCGCCGCCGACCTCGCCGGCGAGTTCGACCGCGGCATCAAGCTCGTCACCGCCGCGCTCAAGGAGATCGAGGCGGCGGACGGCGAACACGACACCGAGCGCCGGGCGATGCTGCTGGAGCAGCGCGGCCGCATGCGGTACCAGATGGCGCGCCCCGGCTTCGTGGAGGACCTGCGCGCCGCGGTGCGGGCGCTGCCGGCCGACCCGCCGTCCGCGCTGCGCGCCCGCGCGCTGTCGACGCTCGGCAACTACGTGCGCATCACCACCGACATCGACGAGGCGCGCAACGTCGCGCGGGAGTCCCTCGCGATCGCGCGCAAGCTCGGCGACCCCGTCGCCGAGGCCGAGGCGCTCATCACGCTGTTCTGCGCCGACACCGACTACGGGTACGACGACGACCTCGCCGAGGTCGAGGCCGCCGCCGACCGCGCCGGCAACCACCCGGTGCTGCTCCGCTACTACGTGATCAAGTCGCATTTCCTGGAGGGCGCGGGGCGGCACGCCGAGGCCGCCGCCGTCGCCGCGCGCGGCAAGGAGCTGGCGCGCGAGTACGGGGTGGCGCGCACCCAGGGCACGTTCCTGTGCATCAACCAGGCCGAACCGCTGGTCTCCCTCGGCCGGTGGGACGAGGCGATGGCCGTGATGAACCACGCCCTGGAGCAGGACCCGGCGATCACCACCCGGACGTCCCTGCTCGTCCTGACCGGATGGGTGGCGCTGGCGCGCGGCGACCTGGCGACCGCGAAGGAGCGGCTCGAAACCTCCCGCGAGATCAAGAAGCTGAAGATGAAGTGGCTGAAGACGCAGGACTACTTCAGCACGCTCTGGCTGGAGGCCAACATCGCGCTGGCGGAGGGGCGGCCCGCCGCCGCGCTGGACGCGGTGCGGCCCGTCCTCGGCCACGCGGGCCTGCCGGACGACGCCCGCTACGCCTGGCCGGTGCTTGTCGCCGGCGCGGTGGCGTGCGCGGAGCTCGGCGACGCCGCCGGTGAGCTGGCCCGGATCGAGGAGCGCGCCGCCGGCCTGCGCTCCAGCGGGCCGCTGCAGCGCGCGCACTCCCTGACGTTCGACGCCGAACTGGCCCGCGCCCGGGGCGTCCTCGACCCGGGCGCGTGGGAGAAGGCCGCCGCCGCGTGGGAGGAGCTCGGCAACCCGTACCAGCGGGCCCGGGCGCTGCTCCGGTTCGCGGAGGCGACGCTGGCGGGCGGCGACCACGACGCCGCGGCGGCCATGCTGCGCACCGCCGCCGAGCTGGCCGGGGAGCTGGGCGCCCGGCTGCTCGCCGAGCAGATCGCCGACCTGCTGCGCCGCACCCGGGCGCCGCGCCGCGGCGACGCGTCGGCGCCGCTCGGGCTGACGCCCCGCGAGTTCGAGGTGCTGCGCCTCGTCGCCGAGGGGCGCAGCAACCGCGAGATCGCCGAGGCGCTGTTCATCTCGGTGAAGACGGCGAGCGTCCACGTGTCGAACATCCTCGGCAAGCTGGACGTGGCGAGCCGCGGCGAGGCCGCCGCCACCGCCCACCGCCTGGCGCTGTTCGCCGAACCCGGCACGCGCGTGTGATTCGGCGGCGGGGGACCTCCCCTCCCGGATCCCCCGCCCCGAACCGTCGGACCACACGGGAACTTCGTGGCCGGCCGTCCGGGGCGCGTCCCGCGGGAGCAGGCGGTGCTCCTCCGTGCGGAGAGGCGGTCCGAGACCCGTCCGGCCACTGCCCAGTGTCGTGCGCGCGGGGCCCGGAAGGGGCGCGGGACATACCCTTTGGGACGAAAGAAAAAAGCGACGGCGACGGGCCGCATTCCGTGACCCGTCACCGTGGCCGCGATCGGGCGGGTCAGCGCGGGACGCGCGCCACGCAGAACACCGTCTGCCCGAACGGCGGCCTCACGAACCGCTCGATGGTGCGGGTCAGCGGCACGACCGTCCGGTCGTAGATCTTGACGAGCTTCGGGTCGGGGTACCCGGCGCCGCCGCGGCGGACCGCGAACCACCAGGCGATGCCGCCGAGGAAGTTGATCGGCTTCAGCACCTCGGGGACGAGCCCCGCCTCCCGGACGGACGCCTCCAGCGTCGCCGGCGTGTACCGGGTGACGTGCCCGACCTTGCGGTCGAAGTCGCCGTAGAGCTGCATGTAGCCGGGCACCCAGATGACGATGCGGCCGCCGGGCTCGGTGACGGCGGCGAGGTCGCGGAGCGCCTGCACGTCGTCCTTGATGTGCTCCAGGACGTTCATCATCACGACCGTGTCGACCTTCCGCCGGATCTCGATCTCGGCCGGCAGGGCCAGGTCGATGACCTCGACGTCGTCGTTGCCGTCGTAGCGCTTGCGCAGCTCGCCGACGCAGTACGGGTCGTTGTCGCTGACGACGAGGTAGTCGAGGCGCCCGGCGAACTGCTCGGAGAAGTGCCCGAGGCCGGAGCCGACCTCCAGCATGGACCGGCCCACGTGCGGCGCGACGGTCTCGTACTCGTACTTGCGGTAGTTGCGGGCCTCGTCCCCGCCCAGATGGTTCTCCAGCGCGCCCTCCCCGGCGGCCGGCTGGACGACGTCCCCGTCGGGTGCCGGCGCGGCGGCCGGTGCGGCCTTCTTCGGGCCGCTGCCGAGAAGGTTGAGGAGGGTGCCTGCGATGGACTTCTTCTGACCAGGTGACTGCATACTTCCCGCTCGCTGGGTGCGTTGGCGTTCGGCTTCTCGTTCGCCGGATCGAAGAACCGGCCCGCGCGGGGCGCGTCCGATCTCAGGCGCGAAGGTCGGGTCAGTCTATCCATGCGTGCACGCGGCGCGGCCCGCGGTGACCGCGCCGGACCCGTCCGCGGCGGCGTGTCGCCCGGCCGGCGGCGGACGGGTCAGCCGATCGTGCGGTGCACGGACTCCTTCTCGCTCGGGCCCGGCTCGGACGGCGCGATCCACGGCCCCGGGATGGACGGGTCGAGGACCCCCTCCTCCACCCAGGCGAAGTCCCCGGCGAGGACGGCCCGCGCCAGCTTCACGTCCATCGCGTCGGTGTTGCGCCACAGCCCGTCGAACAGCTCCTCGACGCGGACGCGCGCCTGCCGGCAGAACGCGTCGGCGAGCAGCAGCGCCGACTTGCCGGGCGCCGCGCCGCCGACGCCCCCGTCCGGCGAGGCGTCGGCGTGGGCGCGGACGCACACCGCGCTCATCGCGTACAGCTCGGCGCCGATGTCGACCATCCGGCCGAGGAAGCCCTGCTTGCGCTCCAGCCCGCCCTGCCAGCGGCCGGCCGCGTAGAAGATCGACCGGGCGAGCTTGCGGGACGCCCGCTCCACGTACCGCAGGTGCTTGGCGAGCGGCCCGAACTCGGTGTAGGAGTTCGGCCGCTGCCCGGCGCCGGTGACGAGCGTCGGCAGCCAGCGCGCGTAGAAGCCGCCCGCCCTGGCCGCCGCCCGCGCCTTCTGCCCGGGGGACGCGTCCGGGTCGATGATGTCGCCGGCGACCGACAGGTGCGCGTCCACCGCCTCGCGGGCGATCAGCAGATGCATGATCTCGGTGGAGCCCTCGAAGATCCGGTTGATGCGCAGGTCGCGCACCAGCTGCTCCACCGGCACGCCCCGCTCGCCGCGCGCCGCGAGGGACTCGGCGGTCTCGTAGCCGCGGCCGCCGCGCACCTGCATCAGCTCGTCCGCGGCGCGGCACGCCATCTCCGAGGACCACAGCTTCGCGAGGGCCGCCTCGATCCGGATGTCGTTGCGCTCGTCGTCCGCCAGCTGGCCGGACAGGTCGAGCATCGCCTCCATCGCGTACGCGGTCGCCGAGATGAACGCGATCTTGCGGGAGATGGCCTCGTGCTCGCCGACCGGCCGGCCCCACTGCACCCGCTCCTTCGACCATTCGCGCGCGATCTTCGCGGCCCATTTGCCGCTCGCCGCGCACATGGCGGGCAGCGACAGCCGCCCGGTGTTCAGCGTGGTGAGCGCGATCTTCAGGCCCGCGCCCTCGGTGCCGACGAGGTTCTTCTTCGGGACGCGGACGTCGTGGAACCGCGTCACGCCGTTCTCGATGCCGCGCAGCCCCATGAACGCGTTGCGGTTCTCCACCGTGATGCCGGGCGTGCCCATGTCCACGATGAACGCGGAGATGCCGCCGCGGTGCCCGTCCGACTTCGGGACGCGGGCCATCACGACGACGAGGTCGGCGATGACGCCGTTCGTCGTCCACAGCTTGACGCCGTTGATGACGTAGTCGTCGCCGTCCGGGACGGCGGTGGCGCGCAGCCGGGCCGGGTCCGAGCCGACGTCCGGCTCGGTCAGCAGGAACGCGCTGACCTGCCGGGCGCAGCGCGGCAGCCACTCGTCCTTCTGCTCCGGCGTGCCGAACTTCGCGACCGGCTGCGGGACGCCGATGGACTGGTGCGCCGACAGCAGCGCGCCGAGCGCCGGCGACACCGACCCGGCCACCATCAGCGCGCGGCCGTAGTAGAGCTGGCTGAGGCCGAGCCCGCCGTACTTCTCCGGGATCTTCATGCCGAGCGCGCCGAGGTCCCGCAGCCCCTGGACCACCTCGTCCGGGATGCGCGACTCGCGCTCGATCAGCGCCCCGTCCACCCGGGTCGCGCAGAACTCGGTCAGCCGGGCGAGGAACTCCTCGCCCTTGCGCCGGTCCTCGGCGTCCGGCCGCGGGTGCGGGTGGATGAGGTCGAGCCGGAAATCGCCGAGGAAGAGCTGCTTGCCGAAGCTCGGCAGCCGCCATTCGGTCTCCCGCGCCTCTTCGGCGACCTTCCGGGCCGTCCGCTCGTCGACATGCGTGTGGGTCTGCTGGCTCATGCTGATCGCATTTCCCGTGGCCGGGGCGGGAAACCATGGCCGGATCGGGAAACCCCGCCCGGATCGGCGTCCGGGAGTGGTCCAATGGGACCGGGCCGCCGCCGCAGGCTCCACCGGATTGGGCAAAGAGGGGTTCGCCGAGCGAAATGGGTGAGACGCGCAAACCCACGCTCATCGCCTCGGTGCAGCGCGCCCTGCGGCTCATGGAGGCGGTGGCGTCCCATCCGAACGGCGCGCCCGCCAAGCAGCTGGCGCGCGAGGCGAAACTCCCCCTCGCCACCGCCTACCACCTGCTGCGCACCCTCGCCCACGAGGGCTACGCGACCCGGCTGCCGGACGGCTTCTGGGTGCTCGGCGACCGCGTCGAGACGCTGCACGAGCGGAGCCGGACGCAGCAGCTCCTCACCCGGCTCCGCCCCACCCTCGTCGAGCTGCGGGACGAGCTGGGCGTCGCGGCCTATTTCGGCATGAACGTGGACGACGAGATCCGCCTCATCGACGTCGCCGACGGCCCCCGCGCCCCGCGCGTCGACCTGCGGGTCGGCTTCGAGGACGCCGCGCACGCCACCGCGATCGGCAAGTGCGTGCTGAGCCAGTTCGACGAGGAGCGCCGCCGCGACTACCTGTCCCGGCACCCCCTCGTCGACCTGACCCCGCACACCATCACCGAGCCGGGGCGCCTGCTGCGCTCGCTGGCCTCGCCCACCGCGCTGCAGTTCGACCGCGAGGAGTACGCCCTCGGCACCGGCTGCGCCGCCGTCTCGGTGACGGACGCGACCGGTTCGGTGGTCGGCGCCCTGGCGATCTCGTGCCGTCCGGGCAGGCTGCCGCGGATCGAGCGGTCGGCGCACCGGCTGCGGGCGACCGCCGAGCGCATCCAGCGTGTGCTGTCCCTGCCCGGCTGAGAGATGCGCCGGTGACACTGGATCGCCGCCACCGGCGCGCCCGGGGCGCCGGACGTGTGAACGACGCGCCGGTGGCGATGAGCGCGGCCTCTAGGAGACGCGGCGGCGCGTCCAGTGGAAGCAGAAGCCGGACAGGCCCAGGGTGAGGGCGGCGAACAGCCCGGTCTCGGCCCACTGCAGCGGCCAGAAATGGCCGGCCGGATGGAAGGTGACCCGCTGCTTGTAACCGAGCCGCGCGATCTCGGTGAAGCACGCCTTGGAGGGCCCGCCGTCAGGGTCCGCGTTCGGGTCCTGCGGGCCGGGCGCCATCCGCGGCGGGGCGCACGGCCCCGACATCAGGGAGGCGGGCAGGCCGGCCGGGCGCCCGGACGCGTCGACCGTGTGGTTCGTGATCGTCCACGCCCCCGGTTCCGCGTCCGTCTGCACCGTCATGACCTTGGACCCCTGGTCGAGCGTCATCTGCGACAGGTTCTCCGACGTGATCGGCACGGTGGCCCGCTCGGCCGGGAGGAGGTGGGCGCGGACCCACACCAGCATCGCCACCTGGACGCCGACGAACACCACCAGGGTGATCGCCATGGCGGTGAGGGTGCGGCGGGTGAGGACGCCCATCGTGACGCCGAGCGCGAAGGCGAAGGCCGCGTAGCCGATCGGGACGATGCCGTGCGCGCTGAACGCCACCGGCGCCATCCGCGGGAACCGGTCGGCGACTGCCTCGTCCAGGGGAGCGGCCCACCAGTTGGCCGCGCGGACGGCGAGCCCGGCGGCGACCATGGCCGCCAGGCCGACGACGCCGAGCTTGACGGCCAGCCAGCGGGTCCGCGTGATGCTCTGGTTCCACGCGAGCCGGTGCGTGCCGCTCTCCAGTTCGCGCGCGATGAGCGGCGCGCCCCAGAAGAGGCCGATGACGGCCGGCAGCAGTATCACGAGGCCGAGCAGGGCTCCGTACTGCACCTGGTGGTCGTTGAAGAACATCCTGGAGAAGTTCGAGCAGGCGTCCCGCGAGCCGCACGCCGCGAGCCCGCGGTCGTACCTGCCGGACAGGCCGGGCCCGCTCGCCGCGAGGGCCGCGCCGAGGAGGGCGAGCCCCCCGAACACCATCGCGGCCTGGACGCGGAACTGCCGCAGCGTCAACCAGATCATCGGATCGCCTCCAGCGTGGGGCGGCGCGGGGTCGCGGTCATGTAGGCGAGGACGAGGTCCTCCAGGCCGACCTGCCCGACCGTCCAAGCCGGGTCGAGGATCGGGCCGTCCGACCGGACGATGAACGTGCTCTGCCGGTCGGTGTGGCTCTCGGACACGATGTGCTGGTCCTCCGGCAGCGTGTCCCGGCGGGGCCCGCTGAGCCGGTGGTGGGTCGCGAGCAGTTCGTCGACGTCCCCGGCGACCCGCACGCGCGAATCCACGAGCACGATCAGGTAGTCGCACGTCCGCTCAAGGTCGGACACCAGGTGGGAGGACAGGACGACGCTCAGCGAGTGCTCGGCGACGGCCTCCATGAGCCCCTGCAGGAACTCCCTGCGCGCCAGCGGGTCGAGCGCGGCGACCGGCTCGTCCAGGATCAGCAGTTCGGGCCGCTTGGCGATGCCCAGCGTCAGCGCCAGCTGGGCGCGCTGCCCGCCGGACAGCTTCCCGGCCCTGTGCCCGAGGCCGAGCCCGAGCCGCCCGATCCGCTCGCGCGCGAAGGCGTCGTCCCACCGCGGGTTGAGCCGGGCGCCGAGCTTCAGATGATCGCCGATGCTGAGCGAGGAGTACGTCGGCGTGTCCTGCGCGACGTACCCGACCTTGGCGAGCTGCTCGGGGCCGCTCGCCGGGACCCCGCCCAGCACCCGGATGCTCCCGGCCGTCGGCCGGATCTGCCCCACGGCCAGGTTCAGCAGCGTCGTCTTCCCGGCGCCGTTCGGCCCGACGAGGCCGACGATGCGGCCTTCGGGGATGTCCAGCGTGCAGTCGGCCAGCGCCCAGCGCTTCCCGTACCGCCTGCCCAGGCCGTCGGCCTGCAGGACGGCGCTCATGCTATGTCCGCCTGACTCGCGGACCGAAAGGTCGTCATGAACAGCGCCTCGATGCTCTCCTCGTCCAGCCCCGCCATCCGCGCCTTGGCGAGCCAGCGCTCCAGCTCCTTGCGCAGCGGCCCGTGCGCGGCGAGCGACTCGCCGGCCAGCGTCCGTGTCACGAACGTCCCGACCCCCGGGCGCGGCGCGACGAGGCCCTCGTGCTCCAGCTCCCGGTACGCCTTGAGGACGGTGTTCGGGTTGATCGCGAGCTGCGCCACCACGTCCTTGACCGTGGGCAGCTGGTCCCCGACCCGCAGCAGATCGAGCCGCAGCGCGTGCCGCACCTGCCGGACGAGCTGCATGTAGGGCGACACCCCCGACCCGGAGTCCAGATGGAACTCGATCACCGCCACCTCCATTTAACTAGGATGCTAGTACTTTAGATGTGCAGTACACCCCGCTGTCAATGCGATGGGACGCCCCGGACATCACCAAATTCGAGCAAGACGGGACACATCAGGCGGCTGACCGGGCATGACGCCGGCATGTCCACATGGAGCAACGACGACCTGGCCCGCCTCGGCGGCGCCGACGAGATCCAGATCGCACCGGAGAACAGCGACGGCACGCTGCGGAGCCCGACCACGATCTGGATCGTCCGCAGCGGCGAAGACATGTACGTGCGCTCGGTCAACGGCCCCGAAGGCCACTGGTACCGGGCCGCCGAGCACACCCACCGCGGCCAGATCCGAGCCGACGGCACGACCAAGGACGTCGCCTTCGTCGACGAGCCAGACCCGTCCGTCAACGAGCAGGTCGACGCCGCCTACATGTCCAAGTACGGCAGCATGCCCCAGGTCGAGCCGATGACGCAGCCCGGCCCCCGAGACACGACCCTGAAACTCGTCCCCCGCTAACCGCCCACAAGGTCAACCCCCTCACCGTGCCCGGCCATCTCGGCGGGGGTAGACGACGGTGGGTCGCCGGCGAGACCGCTGAGTCGGTGGCCACGGCCTACCGCACCACGGCCGGAAGCCGCGGGGCACCACCGTCGAATACGAGGTCCGCATGGGGTGACTTCCCCGCCTGCAAATCACCAACGGGATCCTGGCGGCCAGCCCACGCCGATCCCGTGCTCGCGGACGAGGCCCGTCCGGGTCATCAAGTTCGCCTTACTTGATGAGGGCGGACGCGGGGGGAGTAGGCCTGACCGATCGATTGCAGGTTCGCGGACGGCCCACGCTCGGGGATCAGGCCACATCGACGCCGTGGTCGCGGGCCAGGCCGCCTAGGCCGTCTGCCCAGCCCTGGCCGAGGGCGCGTAGTTTCCAGACGGGCTGGCCGTTGCACGAGCGTCTGACCCGGCGCAAGCTCGACGGGCGCGGCGACCTGCACGTTCGTCCCTTGTGCCATGCCCGGATGCGGTGCGCGTGGGTACGGTGCCGCGGATTGTGCGGGCGGCGTATTGAACGACGGCGCGGGCGCGGCGTGCTGCGGTGGCGGTGTGTGGAAGGAATGTGCCGGTTGCGGGGCGGCGGGGTGTGGGGGTGGCGGCTGCAAAGAGGGGGCCGGGGTGGGCTGTGACCAGGGCGGCGGTGGAGCTTGGAGCGGGGGCGCCGGTGCAGTGGCCTGCTTCCACTCGGCGAACGACTTCAGGGCGTACGGGTCGGACGGTGGTGGGGCG
>NZ_JBIQHY010000041.1:0-51842 GCF_044508335.1 Actinomadura sp. | reverse complement strand
GCGTCCGACCCGGTCGACACGCCGCGCGACTTCAACACCGGCTCCTGGGCCGCCCGCAAGGCCCTGATCGACGCGGTCGACGAACTGCGGAAGTCGAACATCCCGCTCGACGCGCCTCTCGGCGACCACCAGTACGTCACGCGCAACGGCGAGAAGATCCCGCTCGGCGGAGGCACCGAGGACCTCGGCGTCCTCAACAAGATCGAGGCTCCCTGGACGCCCGGCAAGGGCTACACGGAGGTGACCACGGGGTCCAGCTACGTCCAGGTCGTCTCCTTCGACGGCGATGCCTGCCCCGACACCCGGACCCTCCTGACCTACTCCCAGTCGGCCGACCCGACGTCCCCGCACTACGCCGACCAGACCCGCCTCTTCTCTAAGAAGCAGTGGGTCACCGAACGCTTCTGCTCCAGCGAGATCGACAAGGCCCCGGGCCTGAAGGTGGTCACCCTCACGGGGAAGTGACCCGGCCGAGGAGCAGGATCGAGGCCCTGGACGCCGGCCGCGCGCGTCCAGTCCGGCCCTAGGCGCGGGCGGCGTCCGAGCGCAGGAAGTCCAGAATCAGGGCCACGACCTGGTCGGGGAACTGGTCGTGCGGGTAGTGCCCGGCCCCCTCGATCATCTCCAGGCGGCCGGACGGCAGGGCGTCGACGATCGCGGCGCCCTCGGCGCGCGGGTCGGCCCAGTCGGGGTCGAGCGAGCCCTCCACGACCAGGACCGGGCAGCGGACGTTGCCGAGCTGTTCGCCGGCGTCGGCCGGGGCGCTCTTGCCCATGCCCTGCATGGCCTTCATCCGGCCCGGCTCGCGCATCAGGGAGTCGATGCGGCCGATCCGCTCGTCCCAGTGAGCCGGCTTGGCGCCGGGGTAGGCGACGTCGAGGTAGGAGCGCCAGAGCCGCACGCTGCCGGACATCGCGGTGCCGAGCAGCCGCAGCATGCCGCGCCGGTAGCGCTGCACCTTCAGGAGGCCGCCGAGGCTGACCGACTGCTTGCGGGTGAACGGCGCCAGCTCGACCACGGCGCTGACCAGCGAGGGCTCCTTCGCCGCGGCGATGGTGGCGGCGCCGCCCGAGAACGAGTGGCCGACGAGCACGGCCGGGCCGCCCAGGTGGCGGATCAAGGCGAGCAGGTCGCCGGCGACGGCGGTGCGGCTCCACTCGGGCCAGTCGACGCTGGACTCGCCGCAGCCGCGCAGGTCGACGGCGGCGACCCGGTACCCCGCCTCCGCCAGTGCCGGGATCATGCCGCGGTACCCGTCACGGCTGTCGCCCATCCCGTGCGCCAGGACGATCAGCGGCCCGTCCCCCGCCACCTCATAGGCGAGAGTCCCGCCGTCGACGGTCAGAAACTCGGTCATGACGACCTCCAAGTAGCTAATTGAATTAGCTAAAAGCTAACCTGATTAGCCGACGCTGTCAACTCTCCTCCTCCGTGTCCGCTGCGGCGGAGCCCGTGCTCTCGGTTCCGGTGGTCGCGCGCCGGCGGTGCGAGCGGATAGCAGAGTGGTGATAGCCGCCGGGTGAATCGGTATTTGCCCGGTCGTGCGCGGCGGGAGGAGGGTGTGGGCGTGAGCGATCTGCATGACTGGCCGGGGAGCGGGCTCAGCGACGAGGAACTGGACGTCGCCTACAACGTGCGGCGGAAGGCGGGCCCGGAGCTGTTCGCGCGGCACATGGAGCGGTACCGGGAGATGTCGGAGCAGGCGGTGGACGGGCTGGCCGGCCATCCGGGGATCGTCTACGACGAGGCCGGCGGGGAGCGGCTCGATGTGTGGGGCACCGGCGGCGGGCTCCGGCCCGTGTTCGTCTTCCTGCACGGCGGCTACTGGATGGCGCTTTCGCGGGACGTTTCGTCCTTCATGGCGCGGGCCCTGGACGAGCAGGGCGTCGCGACCGTGGTGCCCGACTACACGCTGGCGCCGGAGGCGACGCTGGAGGAGATCGTCCGGCAGGTGCGGGCCGCTGTGGCGTGGGTGTACCGGCACGGACGTGATTTCGGCCTGGATCCCGAGCGGATCGTGGTGGGCGGCAGCTCGGCGGGCGGGCATCTGACCGGCATGACGATGGTCGGCGGCTGGCAGGACGGCCTGGGGCTTCCGCGGGACGTCGTCAAGGCCGCGATGCCGTTCAGCGGTTTGTTCGACATCCGGCCGATCACGCGAATCTATGTCAACGAGTACGTGAAGCTCGATCTGGAGCGGGCCGCGGCACTGAGCCCTGCTCTGCTGGACGCCGACTACCGGTGTCCCGCGGTGTTCGTGGCCGGAGAGCACGACGGGGACGGGTTCCTGGAGCAGTCGAAGTCGTTCCAGCCGCAGTGGGGCGCCGGGGAGCTGATGATCGTGCCGGACCGCGACCATTTCGATGTCGTGCTCGAACTCGCCGACCCGCGGTCGCCGGTGAGCGCCGAGTTGATGCGCCTGATCAGGCGGTGAGCGCGGCCGCCTCGCGTTCGAGGCGGTCGAGCATGAGGCGGGCGGACGGGACCGGGGAGCGGGCGGCGTCACGCCGACCCGGCGGCGGACCGCCTCCAGGTGCCGTTGCTTCAGCCGCCCGTTGAGGAGGCCGATCGCCCGCATGCCGCCTCACTATCACGGGTTCGTGATAGCTCACTGGTCAATTGGTATTTGTCAGGCATAGCTCGCGGGCGGAGGATCGGAGGTGTCGAGCTGAGCGGGAGGAACGGATGAAGGCTGAGCACTACGTCGGCGGCGTCTTCCGCTCGGACGGGCGGACGTTCCCGCTGATCGACCCCGTGAACGGCGCCGAGCTGGGGGCCGTCCCCGAGGCCACGCGGGGGGTCGTGGACGACGCCGTGTCGGCCGCGCGGGCCGCCCTCAAGGGCCCGTGGGGGACGGCGAGCGCCGAGGAGCGGGCGGCCGCGCTGCGGCGCGTCGCGGACGGCGTCCAGGCCAGGTTCGAGGAGTTCGTCGCGGCCGAGGTCGCCGACACCGGCAGGCCCAGGGCGTTCGCCGAGACCGTCGACGTCCCGCGTGCGGCCGGCAACTTCCGCGCCTACGCCGACCTGCTGTATGGACGTCCCGAACGCGCCTACACGACCCAGGTCCCGGGGTGGAGCACGGGCACCGGGCAGGCGCTCAACTACACGGTGCGGCGGCCGCTCGGCGTCGTGGCGGTCATCTCGCCGTGGAACCTGCCGCTGCTGCTGTCCACCTGGAAGATCGCCCCGGCGCTCGCGTGCGGGAACACCGTCGTCCTCAAGCCGTCGGAGGAGACGCCGTCCACCGCCACGCTCCTCGCCCGGGTCATCGACGAGGCCGGGCTGCCGGAGGGCGTGTTCAACCTGGTGCACGGGCACGGGGCCGGCGCGGCCGGCGAGTTCCTCACCGGGCACCCGGGCGTGGACGCGATCGCCTTCACCGGGGAGTCGGCCACCGGCGCGGCGATCATGCGGAACGCCGCCGAGCACGTGACGCCCGTGTCGTTCGAGCTGGGCGGCAAGAACCCCGCCCTCGTCTTCGCCGACGCCGACCTCGACGCGGCCGTGGACGGCACGGTGCGGTCTGCCTTCACCCATTCGGGGCAGATCTGCCTGTGCACCGAGCGCGTCTACGTCGAACGGCCGGTCTTCGACGAGTTCGTCGGGAAGCTGGCCGGACGGGTGAGGGAGCTCGAGGACTACGGGCCGATGATCTCCGCCGAGCACCGCGACAAGGTCCTGTCGTACTACCGGCTCGCCAGGGAGGAGGGCGCCACGGTCGTCACCGGCGGCGGCGCCCCGGCCTTCGGCGACGAACGGGACGGCGGCTTCTACGTCGAGCCCACCGTGCTCACCGGCCTCCCCGAGTCCGCCCGCACGGTGCGGGAGGAGATCTTCGGGCCGGTCTGCCACGTCGCCCCCTTCGACACCGAGGACGAGGCCCTGCGCCTCGCCAACGACAGCCCCTACGGCCTCGCCTCCACGATCTGGACGACGAGCCTGTCGCGCGCCCACCGGGTGGCGCCCCGCATCGAGACCGGCATCGTCTGGGTGAACTGCTGGAACCTGCGCGACCTGCGGACCCCGTTCGGCGGTGTCAAGGCGTCCGGGATCGGAAGGGAAGGGGGAGAGTACTCCTTGGACTTCTTCTCCGAACCCGTCAACGTCTGCATCCAGATCTGAGAGCGAGCCAGTGACGACGAACATCGACCGGGCCGCCGAGCGGCTCCTCGGCGCCTACGCGAGCGGCACGCCCTGCGCGCCCGTCCGCGACCTGATCACGACGGCGGACGACGCCTACGCCGTCCAGGACCGGCTCACCGAGCGGTGGCTCGGCGAGGGCCGCCGCCTCGCCGGACGCAAGATCGGCCTGACCTCGAAGGCCGTCCAGCGGCAGATCGGCGTGGACACCCCCGACTTCGGCATGCTGTTCGCCGACATGGCCGTCCCGGACGGCGAGGAGATCCCCGCCGGCGCGGTCCTGCAGCCGCGCGCCGAGGCCGAGGTCGCGCTCGTCCTCGACCGCGACCTGACCCACGAGCGGCACACCGCGGCCGACGTCATCCGCGCGACCGCGTTCGCGCTGCCAGCGATCGAGGTGGTCGGCAGCCGCGTCCGCGACTGGGACATCACGCTCGCCGACACCGTCGCCGACAACGCCTCCTCCGGCATGTACGCGCTCGGCAACCGCCCCGTCCTCCTCAAGGACGCCGACCTGCGCCTCTGCGGGATGGTCATGGAGCGGCGCGGCGAGCAGGTCTCCACCGGCAACGGCGCCGCCTGCCTCGGCCATCCGCTGAACGCCGCGCTGTGGCTCGCCGACACGCTGGTCCGCGTCGGCCGCCCGCTGCGCGCCGGGGACACCGTGCTGACCGGCGCGCTCGGCCCGGTCGTCCCGGCCGCGCCCGGCGACGTGTTCGAGGCCCGCATCGACGGGCTCGGCGACGTCCGCGTCGCCTTCGGCAAGGAGGAGGGCTGATGGTGGACGTGCACGCGCTCGCGGCGGAGCTGGACGAGGCCGCCCGGGACGTCCGCGCGATCCCGAAGCTGACGGACAAGACGCCGTTCGACGTGCCCGCCGCCTACGCGGTGCAGCGGGCGGGGATCGAGCGCCGGCGGCAGCGGGGCGAGCGCCTCGCCGGGGTGAAGATGGGGTTCACCAGCCGCGCCAAGATGGTGCAGATGGGCGTGGACGACGTCATCTGGGGCCTGCTCACCGACGGGATGCTCGCCGAGACGTCCGTCGACCTGTCGCGCCTCATCCACCCGCGCATCGAGCCGGAGATCGCCTACCTGATCGGACGCGAGGTCCGCTCGGCCGCCGAGGTGGAGTCGGCCGTGGCGGGCGTCGCGGTCGGGTTCGAGGTGCTCGACTCCCGCTACCGGGACTTCGAGTTCACCCTCCCCGACGTGATCGCCGACAACGCGTCCGCGGCGCGGTTCGGGTACGGGGCCTGGCACGCGCCGCGCGACCTGCCGAACGTCGGGCTGCTGCTGGAGATCGACGGGCGTCCGGTGCAGACGGGCTCGTCCGCCGCGATCCTCGGCGACCCGGCGCGGTCGCTGCGGGCGGCGGCGCGGCTCGCGCTCGGCGCCGGGATGACGCTGGAACCCGGCTGGATCGTCCTCGCCGGCGCGGCGACGGCCGCCGTCCCGCTGCCGAAGGACGCGCACGTCCGCGTCACCGGAGCGGGCCTCGGCGCCGTGGAGGTGACGACGTGATGGGCGACGCGTTCCTCGTGGACGGCAAGGCCAGGCCGCGGGGGCGGTTCCCGCACCTGAAGCGGGCCGGCGACTTCGTGTTCGTGTCCGGGACGAGCTCCCGCCGCCCGGACGGGACGTTCGTCGGGGCGAGCGCCGACCCCATGGGCGTCACCGACCTCGACATCCGCGCGCAGACCCGCGCCGTCATCGAGAACGTCCGCGACCTGCTCGGGGCCGCCGGCGGGGACCTGCGCGACATCGTGAACATCACCGCCTACCTGGTGAACATGAACGACTTCGGCGGCTACAACGAGGTCTACGGCGAGTACTTCGACGAGACCGGCCCCGCCCGCACGACCGTCGCCGTCCACCAGCTCCCGCACCCGCACCTGCTCATCGAGATCTCGTGCGTCGCCCACATTCCCCGCAACGGCAAGGAGGCCGGATCATGACCCTCCCGCAGCTGTCGTACGGACGGCCGTTCAACTTCGAGTCCTGGATCGACGAGCACCGCGACCTGCTCAAACCGCCGGTCGGCAACGTCCAGGTGTTCGACGACGCCGGGCTGATCATCATGGTGGTCGGCGGCCCCAACCAGCGCACCGACTTCCACGACGACCCCACCGAGGAGTTCTTCTACCAGCTCAAGGGCAACATGGTGCTGCGCGTCATGGAGGAGGAGGGCCGCCCGCCGACGGACCTGCAGATCAACGAGGGGGACGTCTTCCTGCTGCCGCCGCACGTCCGGCACTCGCCGCAGCGGCCCGAGGCCGGCTCGATCGGCCTCGTCGTGGAGATCCCGCGGCCGGAGGGGCTCAAGGAGGCGTTCGAGTGGTACTGCACCGAGTGCCACCACCTCGTCCACCGCGCCGAGCTCCAGGTCCGCTCGATCGTCGACGACCTGCCGCCCGCCTTCGAGGCCTTCTACGGCGGCGACCGCAAGTGCCCCAACTGCGGGGCCGTCCACCCCGGCAAGACGTGGCCGCAGACCATGACCCCGACCACGGCGCCCCGGGTCTGACATGGCGGTCATCGACGTCCACGCCCACGTCTTCCCGCGGATCAGCCGCGCCGAGGGCCGCGTCCTCGCCGACGAGGGGCAGCCCTGGCTCCGCGTCGACGGCGGCGGCAGCGGCATGATGATGTGCGGCGACGACGAGTACCGGCCGGTCGGCGAGGCGCTCTGGGACCCCGAGCGCCGCATCGCCGACATGGACGCGGCGGGCGTGGACGTCCAGGCCGTCTCGTCCACCCCGCTCATGTTCGGGTACGCGGCCGAGCCGTCCCGCGCCGCCGAGTGGTGCGAGCTGGTCAACGAGCGCATCCTCGCGTTCTGCGCGCACGCCCCCGGCCGGCTCCTGCCGCTCTGCCAGGTCCCCCTCCAGGACCCGGAGCTCGCCCGCGACATCGCGACGCGGGCGAAGGCGGCCGGGCACCGCGGCGTCCACATCGGCAACCACGTCGGCGACCGCGACCTCCACGACGACGGCATCACCGCGTTCCTCGCGCACTGCGCGACGCTCGGCCTGCCCGTGCTGGCGCACCCCTGGGACATGCTCGGCGCCGACCGGATGCGCGGGCACATGCTGCCCTGGCTGTCGGGGATGCCCGCCGAGACCCAGCTCAGCATCCTCGGGCTGATGCTGTCGGGTGCGTTCGAGCGCATCCCGGAGTCGCTGCGGCTGTGCTTCTGCCACGGCGGCGGCTCCTTCGCGTTCCTGCTCGGCCGCGCCGACAACGCCTGGCACCGCCGCGACATCGTCCGCGCCGACTCGCCGCGCCCGCCGTCGGAGTACACCGACCGGTTCCACGTCGACTCCGCCGTGTTCGACCCGCGCGCCCTCCGGCTGCTCGTGGACGTCATGGGCGCCGGGCGCGTCATGCTCGGCACCGACTACCCGTTCCCGCTCGGCGAGAAGGAGCCGGGCGCGGCGATCCGGGCGTGCCCCGGGCTGGACGACGCCGACCGCGCCCGGATGCTCGGCGGCAACGCGGAGGCGTTCTTCGCCCCCGCCGGCGACCCGGTGGCGGACGCGGCAGGCGAACGACTCGTGACCACGGAGGGAATGGCCCAGTGAGCTACGCGACCTCCGCGGAGGACGAGGCGCGGCGGCTCGACGAGACCGACCCGCTGCCCACGCTGCGCGGCGAGTTCCTCGTCCCGCCCGCGCCCGGCGGCGCGTACGAGGAGGCCGCGTACTTCGCCGGCAACTCCCTCGGCCTCCAGCCGCGCGGCGCCGCGGGACTGATCCGCGAGGAGCTGGACGACTGGGCGCGGCTCGCCGTCGAGGCGCACACGCGGGGCCGCCGCCCGTGGGTCGGCTACCACGAGCTGCTGCGCGAGCCCTTCGCCCGGCTCGTCGGGGCCCGGCCGCACGAGGTCGTCGCGATGAACTCGCTGACGGTCAACCTGCACCTGATGATGGCGAGCTTCTACCGGCCCGCCGGGACCCGCACCCGCATCGTGATCGAGGACTCGGCGTTCCCGTCCGACTCGTACGCGGTCGCCAGCCAGGCCGTCCACCACGGGCTGGACCCGGCCGAGACCGTCGTGCGGCTGAGGCCCCGCCGCGGCGAGGACAACCTGCGCACCGAGGACGTCCTCGGCTTCCTCGAACGCGAGGGCGACACGGTCGCGCTCGTCCTGCTCGGCGGCGTCAACTACCTGACCGGCCAGCTCATGGACATGCCCGCGATCACCAAGGCGGGCCGCGCCGCCGGCGCCGCCGTCGGCTGGGACCTCGCGCACGCCGCCGGGAACGTCCCGCTCCGCCTGCACGACTGGGACGTGGACTTCGCCGCCTGGTGCACCTACAAGTACCTGAACAGCGGCCCCGGCGCGGTCGCCGGCTGCTTCGTCCACGAGCGGCACGTGCGGGACGCGTCCGTGCCGAGGCTGTCCGGCTGGTGGGGGACCGAACCGTCGGTCCGCTTCCGGATGGACCCCGACATCGCGCCGCCCGCCTCCGCCGACGCCTGGCAGCTGTCCAACCCGCCCATCATGGCGCTCGCCCCCGTCCTCGCCTCCCTGGAGATCTTCGACCGGGTCGGGATGGAGGCGCTGCGCGCCAAGAGCCTGCGCCTCACCGGCTACCTGGCTTCCCGGCTCGCCCCGCTCGGCGGCCTGGAGATCATCACCCCGGCGGACCCCGCGGCGCGCGGCACCCAGCTGTCGCTGCGGGTCGCGGACGCGGGCGGGCTCGTCCGGCGGCTCGCCGAGGCGCACGGCGTGGTCGCCGACGCACGCGAGCCGGACGTCGTGCGGCTCGCGCCCGTCCCGCTGTACTGCACGTTCCACGACTGCCACCGCGCCGCCGAGGCACTGGCGGATCTTGTTTAGGTGTGTCAGTGCATAAGTCGGTCCGGCATCGGGTAGGTTCGGACGCGTTGCACGATGACCCGGCCAGGCCGGCGTCTAGCAGTCTCGAAGCGTTTTTCCGGGTGACCGGCGGACGTGGGATGAGTCCGCTTGCAGCCCGGCCCGCCGCCCGGCGGGCCGGTGAGGTCACACCAGAAGGAAAGACAGCATGGCCGAAGGCACCGTGAAGTGGTTCAACGCCGAGAAGGGCTTCGGGTTCATCGCGCCTGACGGCGGCGGCCCCGACGTGTTCGTCCACTACTCGGCGATCACCACCAGCGGGTACCGCAGCCTGGACGAGAACCAGCGCGTCGGGTTCGAGATCACGCAGGGCCAGAAGGGCCCGCAGGCCGAGGGCGTCTACCCGCTCTAAGGCACAGGTCCGCACCCGCGTCAGGCCGGGGACGCTCGCCGTCCCCGGCCTTTCGCCTCTCCGCCGGCCGCGCTCGCCCGGCTCGCGGGCCGCTAGCGCAGCGCCTTCGCGGACGTCCCGGGCGCGGGCGCGCCCCGGCCGGCGCCGCGCGGCCGCAGCGCGCCGGCCGCCAGCGTCATCACCGCGACCACGCAGGTGATCATCGCGAACGCGGCGGGGTAGGACAGCGCGCCCGCCGTCCAGCCGGTGACGGCCGGGGCGGTCAGCCCGGACAGGTAGGTGATCGTCGCGACGCCCGCCACGCCCTCGCCGGGCGTCGCGCCGGTGCCGGCCGCCGCCGCGAACACCAGCGGGACGACCGTGGCGATCCCGACGCCGATGAGCGCGAAGCCGGCGATGGCGAGCCAGGGCGTGCGGGCGGCGACCACCAGGACCCCGCCGAGCACCGCGACCGAGCCGCCGGAGCGGACGACCGCCGGCGGGCCGAACCGGTGCACGACCCGGTCGCCCGCCAGCCGGGCCCCCGCCATGCTGGACATGAAGATCGTGTACGCGGCGGCGGCGAGGCCGGGCCCCGAGTCGGCGACCTCGGTGAGGTAGACGGCGGACCAGTCGGCGCTCGCGCCCTCGGCGAACGTCCCGCAGAACCCGACCACGCCGATCGCGAGGACGGCCCGGGTCGGCAGCGCGAAGCGGCGCGGCGCCGGGACGCCGCCGGCCGGGCGGTCCGCGAGCAGCCGCCGCCCGGCGAGGCCGCCCGCCGCCAGCAGCGCCAGCGCGGCCAGGCCGAGGTGGAGCCGGGCGTCGACCCGGGCGTGCGCGGCGGCGATCCCGGCGCCGCCGGCGGCGAGGCTGCCGACGCACCACAGCCCGTGCAGCCCCGACATGATCGGGCGGCGCATGCTCCGCTCCACCGCGACGGCGTGCGCGTTCATCACGACGTCCGACATGCCGGCGGTCGCCCCGAACAGCAGCATCGCCGGGAACAGCCAGCCGGGCGCGGGCGCGAGGGCGGGCAGGGCGAGCGCCGCGCACCACGCCGCGATCAGCAGCCGGACGGTGCGGCGCTCGCCCATCCGGTGCGCGAGCCGGCTCGCGGTCGGCATGGCGGCGAACGCGCCGACGGACGGGCACAGCAGGGCGAGCCCGAGGACGCCGGGGGAGAGGCCGAGACGGTCCTGGATCCAGGGGAGGCGGGTGGCGATGGTGCCCGCCACGGCGCCGTGCACGGCGAAGGTCACGCCGATGGCGCGGTGGTGAGGGTTCATGGGCGTAGAAACTAACAGGCAGGCTTCCTGATGAAAAGTGAATAAGGCAGGCTCCCTGACTAATATGTGGGCCGTGAAGACCGCCGACCCGACGATGGCCCGCGCGATCAACGACCGGCTCGCGCTCGACCTGCTGCTCGAACGCGGCCCGCTGACCGCGCCGCAGCTGCGCGCGCTGACCGGGCTGTCCCGGCCGACGGTGTCCGACCTGCTCGAGCGGCTGCGCGCGGGCGGGCTGATCGAGATCGTGGGGGAGACCGGCAGCGACCGGCGGGGCCCGAACGCCCGGCTCTACGGCCTGGTCTCCGGGCGCGCCCACGTCGCCGGCGTCGACCTGCGCCGCGACGCCGTCCACGTCGCCGTCGCCGACCTCGCCGGCGGCGAGACCGGGAGCGCGTCGCGCCCGCTGCCGCCGGACCCTGACCTGGCCGCGCTCGTCGCCGGGGCGGTCGGCGAGGCCGCCGGCGGCCGCGCCCTGCACACCGTCGTGCTCGGCACCCCCGGGCTCGTCGACCCGCGCACCGGAGCGGTGACCGGCAGCGGCGTCCCCGGCGGGCGGCCCGACCTCGGCGCGGCGCTCCGGGACGCGCTCGGCACGCGGGTGCGGCTGGAGAACGAGGTCAACCTCGGCGCCATCGCCGAGCACCGGGAGGGCGCCGCGGCGGGCAGCGACGACTTCGCGCTGCTGTGGCTGGACGACGGCGTCGGCGGCGCGCTCGTCCTGGACGGGCGGCTGCGGCGCGGCGCGTCCGGCGGCGCCGGCGAGGTGGGGCTGCTGAAGTTCGGCGGCGCCGACTTCTGCCGGTTGCTGGACGCGGCCGCCGTGGCCGGCCTCGGCAGTGAGACGGTCGCCGCGCGGATCGCCGAGGCGGTGTTCGTGCTCGTCGCCGTGCTCGACCCCGGGCTCGTCGTGCTCGGCGGCGCGCTCGGCCGCGCGGGCGGCGACCGGCTCGCCGGGCTGGTCGCGGACCGGCTCGGCCCGCTCAGCCCGGCCGCGGCCGAGGTGCGGGCGAGCCGCGTCGAGGGCGACGCGGTGCTGCGCGGCGCCGTGCTGACCGCCCTCGACCTCGTCCGCGACGACGTGTTCGGCTACGAGTCCTTCTCCGGCTAGGAGTCCTTGGGCAGGCGCTCGCCCGTGCGGAGGCGGTCGAGGCCGAGCCAGATGAACTCCACCGCCATCTGCTCGGCGCGCTCGCGCGGGGTGTCGGGGTGCTCCAGCCACCACGACACCATCGACAGCATCGACCCGTACATCAGCGGGACGAGCAGCCGGGCGCGCCGCTCGTTGACCTCCAGCGCGGCCGGGGACAGCGCCGGGTCGGCGCGGCGGCGGCGCAGCAGCAGGTCGGCGAACGCGGTGCCGAGCCGGTCGCGCAGCTCCCGCAGCTCCAGGCCCACCTCCGGCTTGTCCAGGTGCCGGACGACCACCGCCCACGCGTCCGGCTCCGCGGTGGCGTAGTCGAACAGCACCCGGATCATCGCCCGGATGCCGTCCGCCGAGCCGTGCGCGGCGAGCACCGCCTCGTTCAGCCGTGCGGTGAGCTCGGCGACGATCGCCTCGGTGACCTCGGCGAACAGCTCCTCCTTGGACGCGAAGTGCTGGTAGAGCAGCGCCTTGGACACCCGCGCCGCCGCGGCCACGTGCTCCATCTGCGTCAGGTGGTAGCCGCGGCGGCCGAACTCCTCCAGCGCGACCTGCAGCAGCTGCTCGCGCCGCCGGGCGTACGGCATCCGCCGCCGCACGCCCGCCTCCCCCGTGTCACTCGTCATGTGCCGAGGTACTTGCCCAGCTCGGCGCGGGCCACCGAGCGCACGTGCACCTCGTCCGGCCCGTCGGCGAGGCGCAGCGTGCGCAGGCCCGCCCACATCGCGGCGAGCGGGGTGTCGGCGCTGACCCCGGCGCCGCCGTGCACCTGGATCGCCCGGTCGACGACCTCCAGCGCGACGCGCGGCGCGACCACCTTGATCGCCGCGACCTCGGACCGGGCCGCCTGCACGCCGTGCTGGTCGATCATCCAGGCGGCCTTCAGGGTGAGCAGCCGGGCCTGCTCGATCGCCATCCGCGACTCGGCGATCTGCTGGCGGACGACGCCCTGCTTGGCCAGCGGGCCGCCGAACGCCACGCGCGACACCGCGCGCTCGCACATCAGCTCCAGCGCCCGCTCGGCCATCCCGATCGCGCGCATGCAGTGGTGGATGCGGCCGGGGCCGAGCCGCGCCTGCGCGATCGCGAAGCCGCCGCCCTCCTCGCCGACGAGGTTCTCCACCGGGACGCGGACGTCGGTGAAGGTGATCTCGCAGTGGCCGTGCTGGTCCTGGTAGCCGAAGACGGGCAGCGACCGGACGACCTCCACGCCGGGCGCGTCCAGCGGCACCAGGACCATCGACTGCTGCCGGTAGGGGTGCCCGTCCGGGTCGGTCTTGCCCATCACGATCATGATCTTGCAGCGCGGGTCGGCGGAGCCGCTGGTCCACCACTTGCGGCCGTTGATCACGTAGTGGTCGCCGTCCCGCTCGATCTGGGTGGAGATGTTGGTGGCGTCGGAGCTGGCGACGTCCGGCTCCGTCATCGCGAAGGCGCTGCGGATCTCGCCGTTCAGCAGCGGGCGCAGCCACTTCTCCTTCTGCTCGGGCGTGCCGAACAGGTGCAGGACCTCCATGTTCCCGGTGTCGGGCGCCGCGCAGTTGGTCGCCTCCGGCGCGAGGCTCGGGGAGCGTCCCGTCAGCTCGGCGAGGGGGGCGTAGTCGGTGACCGACAGGCCGTGCGCCGGATCGTCGCTGTCGGGGAGGAACAGGTTCCACAGGCCGCGCTTGCGGGCCTCGACCTTGAGCTCCTCGACGACCTGCGGGACGTGGTGCTCGCGGCCGGCCGCGCGCAGCTCCGCCCGCTGGGCCGCGTAGACCGGCTCGGCCGGGTAGACGTGGGAGTCCATGAATTCCTGGAGCCGCCCGAGGTACTCCCGGGCCCGCTCGCTCAAACCGAAGTCCATTCCGCTAGAGTAACTGACGAGTCAGTTACTTCGGGAGGGAGTCCCCCATGGCAGCCTTCGACGGCACCGGAAAGGTCGCGCTGATCACGGGCGGATCCAACGGGATCGGGGCCGCGGTGGCGCGCCGGCTCGCCCGCGAGGGCGCCCGGGTCGTCCTCGCCGACGTCGACGCCGAGGCCGGGGACGCGCTCGCGAAGGAGCTGGACGGCGCGTTCGTCCGCTGCGACGTGCGCGAGCCCGCCGACAGCGAGGCCGCCGTCGCGACCGCCGTCGAGCGCTTCGGCGGCCTGGACGTCGCGTTCCTCAACGCCGGCGTCGCCGGCGGCGGGGGAGTGGGCGACGACTTCGACCTCGCGGCCTACCGCCGGGCCATGGGCGTCAACTTCGACGGCGTCGTGTTCGGCGCGCACGCCGCGCTGCCCGCGCTGCGCGCCCGCGGGGGCGGCGACATCATCGCCACCGCCAGCATGGCGGCGCTCACCGCGACGCCGTTCGACCCCGTGTACGGCGCGAACAAGGCGGCCGTCGTCGGTCTCGTCCGCGCCCTCGGGCCGACGTACGCCGACGAGGGCATCCGGGTGAACGCCCTGTGCCCCTCGTTCGCCGACACCGACATCCTCGCCCCGCTCAAGGGGCATCTGCAGGAGACCGGCTTCCCGATCCTGGACGTCGGCGACGTCGTCGAGGCGTTCATGCGGATCCTGGAGGCCGGCGGCGCGGGCGAGGCCTGGTACGTGGTGCCCGGCCGCCCGTCCGAGCCGTTCAAGTTCCGCGGCGTCCCGGGCCCCCGCTGAGCCGCCGAGACCCGGAGGAGGGACATTGCGCGCGATCCAGATCACCGAGTTCGGCGGGCCCGAGGTCCTCAACGTCGCCGAGCTGCCCGACCCGTCCGCCGGGCCCGGTCAGCTCCTCATCGACGTGTCGCGGGCCGGCGTCAACTACGCCGACACCCACCAGGCCGAGAACAGCTACCTGTCGGCGTCCACGCTGCCGATGGTGCCGGGCGGCGAGGTCGTCGGCACCACCGCGGACGGCCGCCGCGTCGTCGCGCTCGTCGGCACCGGCGGCTACGCCGAGAAGGCCGTGGCCCCCGAGGCGCTGGCCTGGGACGTCCCCGCCGCCGTCGACGACGTCACCGCGCTCGGCATGATCGTGCAGGGCGCGTCCGCGTGGGTGCTGCTGCGCCGGAACGCGCACCTGGCGCCGGGCGAATCGGTCGTCGTGCACGCCGCCGCCGGCGGGGTCGGGACGCTGGCCGTCCAGCTCGCCAAGACCTGGGGCGCCGGGCGGGTCATCGCCACCGCCTCGTCCGAGGAGAAGCGCGACCTCGCCCTCGACCTCGGCGCCGACGCCGCGGTCGACGCGAACGAGCCCGACCTCCAGGCCGCGCTGATCGACGCGAACGGCGGCAGGCGGGTCGACATCGTCCTGGAGATGACGGGCGGCGCCGTCACCGACCAGAGCCTGCGCGCCCTCGCGCCGTTCGGCCGGCTCGCGTTCTACGGGATGGCGTCCAGGCGGGAGCCGTCGCCCGTCCGGCCGGCCGCGCTGATGGCGCACTCCACCACGATCTCCGGCATGTGGCTGCCGCACGTCTTCCGGCTCCCCGGCGACGTGATGCGCACCGCGCTGGACGAGCTGTTCGGCCTGGCCGCCGCCGGCCGGCTCCGGGTGATCGGCGGCGGCGAGTACGGGCTCACCGAGGCCGGGCGCGCGCACGAGGACCTGCGGGCGCGCCGCACCACCGGCAAGCTCGTCCTCGACCCGTCCCGCTAGCCGGCGCGGCGGCCGGCCCCGTCCGGCTAGCCGACCAGGCCGTTCTCGTAGGCGTACACGACGGCCTGGGTGCGGTCGCGCAGCCCGAGCTTGGTCAGCACGTGCCCCACGTGCGTCTTGATCGTCTGCTCGGCCAGCACCAGCTCGGCGGCGATCTCGGCGTTGGACAGGCCGCGCGCCATGAGCCGCAGCACGTCCAGCTCGCGCGGCGTCAGCCCGGCGGTCGCCTGCGGGCTCGGCCGCTGGTGCCGGCGGCGGCGCGCGAAGTCGCCGATCAGCCGCCGGGTGATGGACGGGGCGAGCAGCGCGTCGCCCGCCGCCACGACCCGCACCCCGTTCACCAGGTCGGCCGCCGAGGCGTCCTTCAGCAGGAACCCGCTGGCGCCCGCGCCGAGCGCCTCGTAGACGTACTCGTCCAGGTCGAACGTGGTGAGGACGAGCACCTTCGGCCGCGCCCCGGCCGGGTCGGCGTCCGGGTCGGGGGCGCCGGCCAGCTCGGCGGTGGCGGCGAGGCCGTCCATCTCCGGCATCCGGATGTCCATCACGATCACGTCCGGGTCGAGCCGGCGGCTCATCTCCACGGCCTCGCGGCCGTTGCCCGCCTGCCCGACGACCTCGATCTCCGGGTCGGAGGACAGCAGCGCCGCGAGCCCGTCGCGGATCATCACCTGGTCGTCGGCGATCAGCACCCGAATCGTCACGACGCCACCCTACGGCGGCGAAGATCAGTCCGCGTCCCCGTAGGGCAACTCCGCCGCCACCGACCAGCCGGCGGCGCCGTGCGGGCCGGCGTCCAGGCGGCCGCCGAGCATCGTGACGCGCTCGCGCATCCCGACCAGGCCGTGCCCGCCGCCCTGCGACTCCTCGGGCGTGCTGCGGGCGCCGTCGTCGGTGACCGACACCGCCAGCGCATCCGGCCCGTACCTCACCTCGACGTGGACGCGGGAGCCCGGCGCGTACCGGGACGCGTTGCTCAGCGACTCCTGCACGATCCGGTACGCCGACAGGTCCACCCCGGCGTTCAGCGGGCGCGGCACGCCGACCACGGCGGTGGCGACCGAGAGCCCGGAGCGGCGCGCGGCGGCGACCAGGTCGTCCAGCCGGTCCAGGCCCGGCTGCGGGGCCCGCTCGGCGCCCTCGCCGTCGGCGCGCAGCAGCCCCACCACGCGGCGCGTCTCGGTGAGCGCCTCGCGTGCCGCGTCCCGCACCACCCCGAACGTCTGCCGGGCCGCCTCCGGCAGGTCGGGGATCTTGTAGGGGGCCGCCTCCGCCTGCATCGCGATCACCGACATGTGGTGCGCGACCACGTCGTGCAGCTCGCGGGCGATGCGGGCGCGCTCCTCCAGCACCGCCTGCCGGGCCAGGTCCTGCCGGTGCTGCTCCTCGCGGCGGCGCAGCTCCTCCACCGCGGAGTGCCGCCCGCCGACCGCGTCGCCGAACGTCAGCGCGACCGCCGCGATCCCCGTGAGGATCATGGCGAACCAGCCGGGCATGCCGAACAGCACGGCGGGCAGGAACACGCCGACGACGGTGACCGCGCCGACCCCGACGGTCGTCTGCCGGTCCGCGCCGACGCCGGTGAAGAACAGGATGACGACCAGCGCCAGGATCGCGGTGACCGGCCACGGCATGAAGCCCTCGCCGTGCCGGGCGAACACCGTGAGCAGCAGCCCGGCCGCCGCGACCCGCCAGGCGGCGAGCGGCCAGCGGGCCGCGAAGATCAGCGGGGTCGCCTGCAGCACGCCGAGCGGCCACGCCAGCCCGGACGCCACGTGGTACTGCTCGATCGGGATGGCGATGGACCCCGCGGTGAAGCCGATCGTCAACCCGGCCAGCAGCACCAGGATCGGCACGCGCAGCAGCAGGCGCCCGGGCAGCAGGGTGACCGGCGGGCCGTCCCCGCCGGGCAGCAGGGCGGAGCGCACGCCGGCGAGCAGCCGGGTGCGGCGGACCGCCGCGGAGCGTTCGGGATCGTTCATTTGACTCGGAGCCTAGAACCCCGGGGCGCCGTCCGCCTGACCCGGAGGAGGGAGATCCGACCCGGTCCTCGGGTATCACCCCTGGGCAGCGCGATCGCGCGGCGATCTTGCGGTGGCCCGGGCGGCGGCGGAGACTGCGGGGATGACCGACCTGAGCCATCCGATCTTCGCCCGGCTCTATCCGCGGCTGGACGCCGGCTGCGCGAGGGCGGGCGGGGACGCGCACCGCGCCGAGCTGCTCGCCGGGGCGTCCGGCCGCGCGCTGGAGGTGGGCGCCGGGCACGGGGCCAACTTCGCGCACTACCCGCCGGAGGTCACCGAGGTCGTCGCCGTCGAACCCGAGCCGCGGCTGCGCGCCAAGGCCGACCACGCCGCCCGCCGCGCGCCCGTGAGCGTCACGGTGCGCCCCGGCGTCGCCGAGGACCTCGACCTGGACGACGCCTCGTTCGACGTCGCGGTGGCGTCGCTCGTGCTGTGCTCGGTGCGCGATCCCGTCCGCGCCCTGTCCGAGCTGAGGCGCGTCCTCAAACCGGGCGGCGAACTGCGCTACTACGAGCACGTGCGGGGGACGACGCCGGGGAAGGTGCGGTTCCAGCGGTTCGCCGACGTGCTGTGGCCGTTCTTCGCCGCCGGCTGCCACGTGTCCCGCCCGACGGGCGAATGGATCGCCGGCGCGGGCTTCACCGTGCGGACCGAGCGGCGCTTCGACTTCCCCGTCCCCGGGCGGGGCAACCCGGCCTCGCCGCACGTCCTGGGCGTCGCCGTCCGCGACTGAGGCCGCCCGGCATCCCGCATAAGGTCCTCCTGCCGGGGAAGATCAGGGCCCATGACGACCTCGGGCAGCCGGCCTCGGCCATCGGACGACCCGGAGCGGGACCGCCCCTCGCACGCCACCGCCACCGCGGTGCTGCTCGCCGCCGCGGCGGCCCTCGGCGGCTTCCTGTTCGGCTACGACTCCTCGGTGATCAACGGGGCCGTCGACGCGATCAAGGGGCGGTTCGACCTGAGCGGCTTCGTCGTCGGCCTCGTGGTGTCGTCCGCGCTGCTCGGCTGCGCCGCCGGCGCCTGGTTCGCCGGGCCGATCGGCGACCGGATCGGCCGTGTCCGGGTGATGCTCATCGCCGGGGTGCTCTTCGTGGTCAGCTCGATGGGCTCGGCGCTGGCCTTCAGCGCCGCCGACCTGACCGCCTGGCGGCTGGTCGGCGGCCTCGCCATCGGCGCCGCGTCGGTGATCGCGCCCGCCTACATCGCCGAGATCGCGCCCGCCGCCGTGCGCGGCCGGCTCGGCTCGCTGCAGCAGATGGCGATCGTCCTCGGCATCTTCGCGGCCCTCGTCGTCGACTACGTCATCGCCCGGGTATCCGACGGCGGCGCCTCCGGGACGTTCCCGTGGGGCGGGGACGCGTGGCGCTGGATGTTCGCCAGCGCCGCCGTGCCCGCCGTCCTGTACGGGGCCGTCGCGCTGACCATCCCCGAGTCGCCGCGCTACCTGGTCAAGCGGCGCCGGACGGCCGAAGCCCGCCGGGTGCTGCGGCGGGTCATGGGCCGCGGCGACGTGGACGCCAAGATCAAGGAGATCGTCCGGTCGATCGCCGAGGACCGGCCCGTCCGGCTGGGGGACCTGCGCGGGAACCGGTTCGGCCTGCTGCCCATCGTCTGGGTCGGCATCCTGCTGTCGGTCTTCCAGCAGTTCGTCGGCATCAACGTGATCTTCTACTACTCGTCCTCGCTGTGGCAGGCGGTCGGGTTCTCCGAGAGCGACGCGATGTTCACCTCGGTGATCAACTCGCTGGTGAACGTGGCGTTCACGCTGGTCGCGATCGCGCTGGTGGACCGGATCGGGCGGCGCCCGCTGCTGCTCGCCGGCGCCGCCGGCATGGCGGTCTCCCTCGGCACCCTCGCGGCCTGCTTCGGCACCGCGCCCGTGGTGGACGGGGAGCCGGACCTCGGCGACGTCGCCGGGCCCGTCGCGCTCGTCGCGGCCAACGTGTTCGTCGCCTCGTTCGCGGCGACCTGGGGGCCGGTCGTCTGGGTGATGCTGGGCGAGATGTTCAACAACTTCATCCGCGCCTCCGCGCTCGCCGTCGCGGCCGCCGCGCAGTGGGTGGCGAACTGGGTGATCACCACCACCTTCCCCGGCATCTCGGGGTTCTCCCTCCTCCTCGCCTACGGCCTCTACACGGCGTTCTCCGTCCTCGCGTTCCTGTTCGTGCTGCGCGCCGTCCCCGAGACGAAGGGCCGCGAGCTGGAGGACATGGACCGGCTCGCCGCCCCGCGGGCGCGCGCGTGACGGCGCGTAACCGGGTGCGGGGGCGTGCCCCGCTCGGTTACAGTGGTGGCATGCCGCACGCGTCCGTCCAGACGACCACGCCGGGTCACTCCCGGCGCGACGGCGGCATGTCCTGACATTGCACGCGGAAGGGCCCCGGGAGCGATCCCCGGGGCCCTTCCGCTTTCCGGAGATCGCCGCGGGTCCTCCCCGACGAGAGGAGCACCCGATGGAGCCGGATGCGTCCGGGGCCGGCCCCGAGTCGATAGCATCGGAACCCGCTGATCCCAGACCACCATCGCGAGGAGTACCCGTGTCCACCGTGCCCGAACTGCGCATCAGACTCGACGGCGGCGAGCGGGCGGTACCGGCGGGCACCACCGCGGGCGAGGCCCTGGACGCCGACGGCCGCACCGTGATCGCCGCGCGGGTCAACGGGGAGCTGTGCGACCTCGCCCGCGAGCTGCGCGACGGCGACGCAGTCGAGCCGGTCGAGATCGGCTCCGACGACGGCCGGGCGATCATGCGGCACTCGGCCGCGCACGTGATGGCGCAGGCCGTGCAGGAGCTGTTCCCCGAGGCCAAGCTCGGCATCGGCCCGCCGGTGGAGAACGGGTTCTACTACGACTTCGACGTCGCCGAGCCGTTCACCCCCGACGACCTCAAGCGCATCGAGAAGCGGATGCGCGAGATCGTCAAGCAGGGCCAGCGGTTCTCCCGGCGCCCCGTCTCCGACGACGACGCGCGCGCCGAGCTGGCCGACGAGCCCTACAAGCTGGAGCTGATCGGGCTGAAGGGCTCCGGTCCGGTCGAGGACGCCGCGGACGGCGCGAACGTCGAGGTGGGCGCCGGGGAGCTGACCATCTACGACAACCTCGACGCCAAGTCCGGCGAGCTGCGCTGGAAGGACCTGTGCCGCGGCCCGCACCTGCCGTCCACCCGCGTCATCCCGGCGTTCAAGCTGATGCGCTCGGGCGGCGCGTACTGGCGCGGCAGCGAGAAGAACCCGCAGCTGCAGCGGATCTACGGCACCGCGTGGGAGTCCCGCGAGAAGCAGGACGAGTACCTGAAGTTCCTGGAGGAGGCCGAGAAGCGCGACCACCGCCGGCTCGGCGCCGAGCTCGACCTGTTCTCCTTCCCGCCGGAGCTGGGCAGCGGCCTGCCGGTCTTCCATCCCAAGGGCGGCATCATCCGCAAGGAGATGGAGGACTACATGCGCCGCCGGCAGCAGGAGGCCGGCTACGAGTTCGTCAACACCCCGCACATCACCAAGTCGTCGCTGTTCGAGATCTCCGGCCACCTGCCGTACTACGGCGAGGACATGTTCCCGCCCTTCGAGGTCGACGAGGTCGAGTACCGCGTCAAGCCGATGAACTGCCCGATGCACAACCTGATCTTCCGGGCGCGCGGGCGGTCCTACCGGGAGCTGCCGCTGCGGCTCTGCGAGTTCGGCTCGGTGTACCGGTACGAGAAGTCGGGCGTGGTGCACGGGCTCACCCGCGTGCGCGGCATGACCCAGGACGACGCGCACATCTACACCACCAAGGAGCAGATGGGCGAGGAGATCAAGTCGCTGCTGAGCTTCGTGCTCAGCGTCCTGCGCGACTTCGGCCTCTCCGAGTTCTACCTGGAGCTGTCCACCCGCGACGACTCCGACAAGTTCATCGGCGACGCGGCCGACTGGGCGGAGGCCACCGAGGCGCTGCGCCAGGCGGCCGAGGAGTCCGGCCTCGACCTCGTGGACGACCCGGGCGGCGCGGCGTTCTACGGGCCGAAGATCTCCGTCCAGGCCAAGGACGCGATCGGCCGCACCTGGCAGCTGTCCACCATCCAGCTCGACTTCAACCAGCCCAAGCGGTTCGGCCTGGAGTACCAGGCCGCCGACGGCACCCGGCAGACCCCCGCGATGATCCACCGCGCGCTGTTCGGGTCGGTCGAGCGCTTCCTCGGCGTGCTGGTCGAGCACTACGCGGGCGCGATGCCGCCGTGGCTGTCGCCGGTGCAGGCGGTCGGCATCCCGATCGGCGACGCGCACGTCCCGCACCTGGAGAAGGTCGCGGCGAGGCTGCGCGAGCGGGGGATCCGCGCCGAGGTCGACGCCTCCGCCGACCGGATGCAGAAGAAGATCCGCAACGCGCAGAAGCAGAAGATCCCGTACATGCTGCTGGCGGGCGACGACGACGTGGCCAAGGACGCCGTGTCGTTCCGGTACCGCACCGGCGAGCAGAAGAACGGCGTCCCGATCGACGACGCGGTCGACGAGATCGTCAAGGCCGTCGAGGCGCGCGTGCAGATCTGACGCCCCCGCGATCCCGGCGCCCCAGGCCCGGCCGCCCGCCCGCCTGCCCGGCGCGGCGGACGGCGGGGTGGGCGCCGCCCGGAGTTGGTAGCCTCATCGATCACGTGCCACGACGGGGAGTCAGCGGAGATGAAGACCAGGAGGCCCGCGCGGCGTGGCCGGAGGGCCCGGCTCTGGGGCCGGATCGCCGGCTACGGCGGCACCCTGCTGCTCGTCGCCGCCGCCGTGATCGTGCTGCTCATGCCGCTGATGGACGACGGGAAGAAGGGCACGGCGGGCGCCCAGGGGCCGGCGGGCCCGGCCGCCTCCGCGCCGCCCGGGGCGCCCGGCGGCGCGGTGCTCCCGGCGACGCCGACCAACCCGGTGCCGCAGCAGAACGGCGGCGGCAGCCCGTACCCGGGCGGCGCGACCGGCGGGTCCGGCGGGCAGGGCGGCGGCCCGCAGATCCCGCAGCCGGGCGGCGGCGGGTCCCTCGACTGGTGCCCGAACGGCACGGCGTTCTACCGCGCCACGGCGACCGGCGTGGACGTCCTCGTCACCGTCTCCGCGAGCGGCCTGATCCGGGCCGAACTCGTCCTGCAGGGGGCGTCGCCCAAGTCGCAGCAGGCGAGCGCCAAGGGCGGCAGGCCGCACACCTTCCACTTCACCGGCGTCCCGCCGCGCCAGGTCGAGCGCGTCAAGGTCACCACCGTGTCGGTCGGCGGCGGCATGCAGAGCTGCTACGCGCGCGCCGTCTGACCCGGGGCCTCCCGCGGCCGGGGCGCGGCGGGCATGAGGACGTCCTGGACGGACACGTTGACCGCGGCGACCCGCATCCCGAGCATCAGCCCCGCCACCCGCGCCACGTTCTGCTGCACGGCCTGCGCCACGTCCTTGACCACGCTGCCGTAGGCGACCGCGATGGACAGGTCGACCGTGACCTCGCCGCCTTCCTCGTCCACCGCGACGCGGGTACCGGCCGGTGCGGGGCCCGCGACCCCGCCCACCTCCGCCGCGGCCAGCGAGGCGATCTTCTCCAGCACCGCGTCCTCGATGACGATGCGGCCCTCCACCGCCACGGTGACGTCGCCGGGGGCGCCCTGCAGCGTCATCGGCACCGCGCCGGACTTGCCCGCGGCGGGCCCGCCGCGGGCCTCGGACGCCGCCGGCGCGGGCGGGGCCGGCGCGGGCGGGGCCGGGAGGGGCGCCTCCTTCGGCGGGTTCGCTCCGTGCCGCCCCGGCATCCCCGGGAAATAGGGCATGGATCCCGGGTCCGTCCTCGGCCCGCCGTCCTCGGTCTGCCGCCTGTCGGGCCCGGTCATGATCGCTCCCCATGGTTCGGTTGGTGACCATGGTGTCGGAGTCGGCCCCGGAACGCCATGCGGGGGCGGGCCTCTGGAGCGTCCGGCGAGTGGGATCCCGGCTACAGCCCGGGCCGCTTCCCTCTCTATGCTGCTGGTCAGGTCGTGAACAAAGGAGACCACCGCCTTGACCGCAGAGCCGGAGGAGTCCGTGGTGCAGCAGGAGCGCGACGACGCGCCCCGGGGCGGCACCGGGAACGCGCACACGCCCCGCTTCGAGGAGGAGAGAGGCGGCGCGGGCACGCCAGACAATTTCCAGCGGCTCTGGACACCGCACCGGATGGCCTACATCAAGGGGGAGGGCAAGCCGACGGGCGCGGGCTCCGGCGACGGCTGCCCGTTCTGCGAGATCCCGAAGATGACCGACGAGGAGGGCCTCGTCGTGGCCCGGGGCGAGTCGGTGTACGCGGTGCTGAACCTCTACCCGTACAACTCCGGGCACCTGATGGTCGTCCCGTACCGGCACGTCGCCGACTACACCGAGCTCGACGAGCCGGAGTACGTGGAACTGGCCGTGTTCACCCGGCGCTCGCTCACCGCGCTCCGCAAGGCCACCGGGGCGCAGGGGTTCAACGTCGGCATGAACCTCGGCCTCGTCGCCGGCGCCGGCATCGCGGCGCACCTGCACCAGCACGTCGTCCCGCGCTGGGGCGGCGACACCAACTTCATGCCGGTCGTCGGGCACACCCGGGTGCTGCCGCAGCTGCTGCGCGACACCCGCCAGATGCTCGCCGAGGCGTGGCCGGTCTCATGAGCGGCCCCGCCAGGCCGGTGCTGGTCTACGACGGCGACTGCGGGTTCTGCACGTCCTCGGTGCGGTTCCTGGAACGGCACGTGCCCGTCCGGGCCGCGGTCGTCGCGTTCCAGTTCGCCGACCTCGACGCGCTCGGCACCACCGCGGAGCGCGCCCAGTACGAGGTGCTGTGGATCGACCGGGCGGGGCGGGTCAGCGGCGGCGCGGAGGCCATCGGGCGGATGCTGACGGCCGCCGGCGGCCTGTGGCGGGTGCCCGGAACCGTCATGCGGATCCCGCCGGTGAGCTGGCTCGCGCACGGCGTGTACCGGCTGGTGGCCGCCAACCGGCACCGGATGCCGGGCGGGACGGCGGCGTGCATGCTGCCCGCCGACCGGCGGCCCGGCGCCGGCGGCTGACCGGGGCGGGCCGGCCGCGCCGGGGCCGGCCCGGTTCAGGCCGCGGCCTCCCGCGCCGTCCCGCCGCGCAGGCGCGCGGGCAGGAACCGGGTCAGCCGCTCCAGCGGCAGGAACGCCGCGAGCCAGATCGCGTGCGGCAGGAAGTGGATCGTCATCAGCGCGTAGGTGACGGCGTGGAAGCCGGCGAAGAACAGCACCGCCGCGTACAGCGGCCGGCCGCGCAGGAACAGCAGCGCCGGGGACGCCGCCTCCGCGGCGAACATGATCCACTGGCTGGCCTTCAGCGCCGCCGGGTAGTCGATGAGGGCGCGCCCGAGCGGCGTCCCGCGGCGGCTCAGCGCCCACTGGACGGTCGAGCCGTTCGGCCACGCCGGGAACCCGCCGATGCGCACCTTCGCCCACGCGGACAGGAAGTAGGCCGCGACCACCCCGAGCTGGACGCAGCGCACCGACCACGCCGACGCCTCGCAGCGCCGCGTGTCGCCGAGGCCGGCGCGCCCGGCGCTCGGCAGCACGAACAGCGCCACGACGAGGGCGAGGTGGTCGTGGTCGACCTTGCCGTACGACATGCTGATCGTGACCCACCACAGGTACCCGCAGGCGGCGAGGTAGCCGCTCGCGCGGGGCAGCACCCGGCCGGTCATGGCGACGAGCCCGGCGGCGATCGTCACCACGAGCAGCGTGTACATGGACCACGGAGTGGGGGCGGGCAGGTGCAGCAGCCGGCCGAGCAGCACCGGCCGGTACAGGTCGGCGGGCAGCCGCGCGTGCGCCAGCGAGCTGCTGGTGAGCAGCAGCATGTCGAACGGCAGGAACACGTACCCGATGACGCGCAGCCAGGCGATCCGGGCGAGCGGGACGGGCCCGAACCACCAGCGGTCCCACGCCGTGCGGGCCGGTCCGGGCGCGTCCCCGGCCGGCCGGACGGGGCGGGGCGCCTCCGGCGTCGCGGCGGCCGTCACCGCACGTCCCAGACGACGCGGTTCTGCCGCGAGGTCGACACGACCTTGCCGTGCTCCAGCTTCCTGATCTCCCGCACGACGTAGATCCGGGTGAACCGGGGCTGCCCGGGGTGGAGCCTGCGCTGCGCGTCGGCGATGCCCTGCAGCAGCGAGGGGTCGCGGACGATGCGCGGCATCTGCCCCTCGATCTCGGCGCGCTTCATGCCCGTCCCGACCGCGTCGAAGGACAGCTTCACGTGCGTGCCCGCCGCGGTGTCGGCCTCCAGCCAGTAGGAGCCGATCACCCCGCCGTCGTTCTTCACCGAGAACGCGAACTGCGTCATCGGCCCGAGCGGGAAGTCGTCGTTGCTCCCGTACGCGCTCGTGTAGAACAGGGCGCCGACGACCGCGGTGCCCGCGAGTGACCGCCAGAGCCGCGCGCGCGGCCCGAGGCGGAGGGCAGGAAGATCCACGCGGCAAGCCTAGAGCCCCGCCCGGCGGGAGCGGGCGGGGCCCGGGGCGCGCGGCGGCGGCCGCTGCCGGCCGTCTCTCAGCGGCCTCTCTCAGCGGCCTCTGTCAGCGGCCTCTGTCAGCCGTCGTCCCGCGACTCGGCGGCGACCTTGTCGGCCAGGTGCGTCGGGAGCGGCTCGTAGCGCAGGAACGTGCGGCTGAACGTGCCGGTGCCCTGCGACATCGACCGCAGGTCGATCGCGTAGCGGACGATCTCCAGCTGCGGCACCTCCGCCTTGATCATCGTGCGGCCGCCCGGCACCGCCTGGGAGCCGAGCACCCGGCCGCGCCGCGAGGTGAGGTCGGACATGATCGGCCCCACGTACTCGTCGGCGATGAGCACCTCCACCACGTCGACGGGCTCCAGCAGCAGGATCGGCACCTTGGCCGCCGCGTCCTTCAGGGCGAGCGCCCCGGCCGCCTGGAACGCCATGTCGGACGAGTCGACCGAGTGCGCCTTGCCGTCGTACAGCGTCACCCTGATGTCGACCAGCGGGTACCCGGCGGACACGCCGCGCGCCATCTGCTGCCGGACGCCCTTCTCCACCGACGGGATGAACTGCCGCGGCACCACCCCTCCGACGATCTTGTCGACGAACTCGAAGCCCTCGCCGGACGGCAGCGGCTCGACCTCGATGTGGCAGATGCCGTACTGGCCGTGCCCGCCGCTCTGCTTGACGTGCCGGCCGAGGCCCTTGGCCGCCGCGCCGAACGTCTCGCGCAGCGGGACGCGCAGGTCGACCCGGTCGACCTCGACGCCGTACCGGCTCTTGAGCCGGTCGATCAGCACGTCGGCGTGGGCCTCGCCCATGCACCACAGCACCAGTTGCCGCGTCTCGGCGTTGTTCTCCAGCCGCAGGGTCGGGTCCTCGGCGACGAGCCGGCCGAGCGCCTGGCTGAGCTTGTCGTCGTCGGCCTTCGACCGCGCCCGGATCGCCACCGGCAGCAGCGGGTCGGGCATCGACCACGGCGCCATCACCATCGGCGAGCCGGGGTCGGACAGGGTGTCGCCCGTTTCGGCGCGGCTCAGCTTCGCCACCGCGCAGATGTCGCCCGCGGGGCAGGACGACATCGTCCGCTGGGTCTTGCCCAGCGGGGAGGTCAGCGCGCCGACCCGCTCGTCGACGTCGTGGTCCTCGTGCCCGCGGTCGGCCATGCCGTGCCCGGACACGTGCACCGTGGTGTCGGGACGCAGCGTCCCGGAGAACACCCGCACCAGCGAGATCCGCCCGACGTACGGGTCGGACGTGGTCTTGACGACCTCGGCGACCAGCGGGCCGTCCGGGTCGCAGGTGATCTCCTTCGGCGGCCCGCCGGTCACCGCCGTCACCGGGGGGATGCCGTGTTCGAGGGGCGAGGGGAACGCCTGGGTGATGACCTCCAGCAGCTCCAGCATTCCGATGACCGGGCCGGGGTGGTCGCCGTGCGGCACCGAGGTCGCGAGCACGGGGTAGAAGCTGCCGCGCGCCACCGCGGTCTCCAGGTCCTCGATGAGGGCCTTGACGTCGATGTCCTCACCGGACAGGTACCTGTCCATGAGGGTCTCGTCCTCGCTCTCCTGGATGATGCCCTCGATCAGCGACGCGCGCTGCTCGGCGATCTGCTCCAGGTACTCCGGGTCGGGCTGGCACTCCACGCGCTCGCCGCTGGAGTAGTCGAGGCAGCGCTGCGACAGCAGCCCGATCAGGCCCTTGAGCCCGTCCTCCCCGGCCGCCGGGAAGTACAGCGGGGCGACGCCCTCGCCGAACACGTCCTGGCAGGTCATGACGACGTCGTCGAAGTCGCCGCGCTGCTGGTCGATCTTGGTGATGACGACCGCGCGGGGCATCCGCACCGCCGCGCACTCCTCCCACAGCATGCGGGTGAGGCCGTCGATGCCGTCCACCGCGGAGATCACGAACAGCGCCGCGTCGGCGGCGCGGAGCCCGGCCCGCAGGTCGCCGACGAAGTCGGCGTAGCCGGGCGTGTCGATGAGATTGACCTTGACGTCGCCGTGCGTCAGCGGCGCGAGCGAGAGGTTCACCGAGCGCTGCTGGCGCACCTCGACCTCGTCGAAGTCGCTGACCGTGGTGCCGTCCTCGACCTTGCCCGCCCGCTGCACGGTGCCCGTCGCGGCGAGCAGCGCCTCGACGAGCGTGGTCTTGCCGGCCCCAGAATGGCCGACCAGCGCGACGTTGCGCACCTTGTCGCACCCGCCGGCCTCCGGTGCCCTGCCGGGGGCTCCCGGGTGGCCTCCCTTGTCCGCCATGACTTACCTCCTCGGACGGGTCTCCGCGCGGAGGCCCGCGTGCGGCTTGGGCCCGGCCCGTGCGGGCCCGGCCCCGACGTCCGAGTGCGGCGTCCGACCTCGTCCAATCGCGCGTGACCGACGTCACACCCGTACCACCACCCTTGCCCGGTACGGCCGGGACCACAAGGGGGGAACGGCATTCAACCGTGATCTGTCCGGGCGGCCGCCGTCCCAAACCCGCCGCGGCCGCGTGCGCGCCCCGGCCGCACTACGATGGGCGCGCCCGGTCACGGGGCGGCGGAGCGACAGAGAACGGACGGCGATGCTCAACAAGATCAGGCCCGCGCTGGGGCGCGTCCTCACCCCCGTCGGACAGGCGGTCGCGCGGACCGGGGTCTCGCCCAACGCGATCACCGTCATCGGCACGGTCGGCGTCGCCGCCGGCGCGCTCGTCCTGTTCACCCGCGGCGAGTTCTTCTGGGGCACGATGGTCATCACCGCGTTCGTGCTGTTCGACATGCTGGACGGCGCGGTCGCCCGGGTCACCGGCAAGATCTCCAAGTTCGGCGCCTTCCTGGACTCCACCATGGACCGGGTCGCCGACGCCGCGATCTTCGCCGGGCTGATGATCGGGCTGTACCGGGACGGCCAGGAGCCCCTCGCCGGGGTCGCGCTGTACTGCCTGGTCTCCGGCGTCGTGGTGTCGTACGCCAAGGCCCGCGCCGAAGGGCTCGGGTACACCTGCAACGTGGGCATCGCCGAGCGCGCGGAGCGCCTCATCGTCGCGCTGGTCGCCGCCGGGTTCGACGGCCTCGGCGTCCCCTACATCCTCGCGGTGGCGCTGTGGGCGCTCGCCGCGCTCAGCACCGTCACGGTCGGGCAGCGGTTCGCCGCGGTGTACGCCCAGGCGAGCGCCGCCGACCGGGCCGGGAAGCAGGACGGGACCGGTGAGGAGAACGGGGAGGAGAACGGGGCGGAGAACGGGGCGGAGAGGACGCCGGAGCCGCGGCCATGACCACGCCCCGCCGCGGAGGCGACCCGCCGTCGCTCCGCGATGAGGTGACCGACGCCGTCTACGCCCTCGGCTGGACGGTCGTCCGCAAGATGCCCGAGAGCGTCGCGCGGCTGGTCTTCACCGCCCTCGCCGACCGCACCTGGCACCGCTACGGCTCCGGGGTGCGGCAGCTGGAGAAGAACCTGTGCCGCGTCCTCGGCAAGGACGAGGTCGACGACGAGGTCCGCATCCTCAGCAAGAAGGTGCTGCGCTCCTACCTGCGCTACTGGCTGGAGGTGTTCCGGCTCCCCGAGTACGACCGGGCGCGGATCCTCGGCCGGATGCGCGTGACCGGCGAGAAGAAGATCTTCACCAACCTCGAAGCCGGGCGCGGCGTGATCCTGGCGCTGCCCCACATGGGCAACTACGAGCACGCGGGCGCGTGGCTGGTGCACTGCGGGTACCCGTTCACCACCGTCGCCGAGCGGCTGGAGCCGGCGTCGCTGTTCGACCGGTTCGTGGAGTTCCGCGAGAGCCTCGGCATGGAGGTCCTGCCCCACCGGGGCGCCTCGGCGTTCGGGCGGATGGCGCAGCGGCTCCGCGCCGGGCGGCCGGTGTGCCTCGTCGTCGACCGCGACCTGACCGAGAGCGGGATCGACGTCGAGTTCTTCGGCGCCACCGCCCGGATGCCCGCCGTCTCCGCCGCGCTCGCGATCCAGACCGGCGCCGCCCTCATTCCCGTGACACTCTGGTATGAGGGGGAGTACTGGGCGGCGCGCGTCCACGAGGAGATACCGGTACCGGACGAGGGCGGCAGACAGGAGAAGATCCAGGCCATGACCCAGGAGCTCGCGCGCGCGTTCGAGGAGGGCATCGCCGCGCACCCCGAGGACTGGCACATGCTGCAGAAGGTCTGGGTGGACGACCTGGACGGCGACGGGGCGGACGACCGGGCGGGCGGCCGGGGATGAGCGCCGCGCGATGAGGGCGATGAGGACCGGGCGATGAGGACCCCGCGATGAGGATCGGAATCGTCTGCCCGTACACGTGGGACGTCCCGGGCGGCGTGCAGCGGCACATCGGCGACCTCGCCGAGGCGCTGATCGGGTTCGGCCACGACGTGTCGGTGATCACCCCGGCCGACGACGACGCCGAGCTGCCGCCCTACGTCGTGTCGGCCGGGCGCGCCGTCCCCGTGCCCTACAACGGGTCGGTGGCGCGGCTGGCGTTCGGGTTCCTGTCGGCCGGGCGGGTCCGGCGGTGGATCCGCGAGGGCGGCTTCGACGTCCTGCACGTCCACGAGCCCGCCGCGCCCTCCCTCGGGCTGCTGGCCTGCTGGGCGGCGGACGGGCCGATCGTGGGCACCTTCCACGCGTCCTACGAGAAGTCGCGGGCGCTGTCGGTCACCGCGCCGATCCTGCAGAGCGCCCTGGAGAAGATCACCGGCCGGATCGCGGTGTCGGAGGCGGCCCGCACCACGCTCGTCGAGCACCTCGGCGGCGACGCCGTGCTGATCCCGAACGGCGTCGCGACCGAGCGCTACGCGATGGCCGAGCCGCTGCCCGGCTGGCGCGGCCGCGCCGAGGCGCCGCGCGGCGACGGCGGGGCGCTCGGGTTCCTCGGCCGGATGGACGAGCCGCGCAAGGGCCTGCCGGTGCTGCTGCGCGCCTTCGAGATCCTCGGCCGCCGCCGCCCCGGGCTGCGGCTGCTGCTCGCCGGGCCGGGCGACGCCGACGACGTGATCGGCCGGGTCTCGCCCGAGCTGCGCGACCGCGTCGTCGTCCTCGGCATGGTCAGCGAGGAGGACAAGGTCCGCGCCTACCACTCGGTGGACGTCTTCGTCGCGCCGAACCTCGGCGGCGAGAGCTTCGGCATCGTGCTCGCCGAGGCGATGTCGGCGGGCGCGCCGATCCTCGCCAGCGACATCGAGGCGTTCGACCGGGTGCTGCTCGGCGGGCGCGCCGGGGCGCTGTTCCCGGTCGGCGACCACGAGGCGCTCGCCGCGGCCGCCGGAGAGCTGCTGGACGACCCGCCGCGGCGCAAGCAGCTGTCCGCGGAGGCCCGCGCCGCCGTCCGCGCCTACGACTGGTCGGCCGTCGCGCGCGAGGTGCTGAGGGTGTACGAGACGGTCACGGACGGCGGCGCCGGCGTCGTCGAGTCCGGCCTCGGGCTGTAGGAGCGCGCCGGATGTCCTACGACTGGATCATCGACGTCCTGTTCTGGATCGCCGTCGTCTTCCTGATCGGCGTGTACGTGTCGTGGCGCGCGACCCGGCTCGACCGGCTGCACGTCCGCGTCGAGACCGCCCGCGCCGCGCTGGACGCCGCGCTCGTCCGGCGGGCCGCCGCCGCGCTGGAGCTGGCCGCCTCCCGGCTGCTGGACCCGGCCACCAGCCTGGTGCTGGCGACCGCCGCGCACGAGGCGCGCACCGCCGACGCCGAGCGCCGCGAGTTCGCCGAGAGCGACCTGTCCCGGGCGCTGCGCGCGGTCGTCGACCAGCCCGAGTTCGCCGCCACCATCACCGCCCGCGGCGCGGGCGACGGCGCCGAGGTACTGGACGAGCTGTCGTCGGCCGCCGCGAAGGTCGCCTATGCCCGCCGCTTCTACAACGACGCCGTCTCCCAGGCGCGGATCGCGCGCCGCAAGCCGCTGATCCGGATCCTGCCGCTCGCCGGGCGCGCCCCGCTGCCGGACTTCTTCGAGATCGACGACGACCCGCCGGCCATCTGATCCGCCGATATCGATCACAGCCGGGGCCGGATCCGTATCCCCGGACGGGGCGGGCGCATCCGATCACGTTCGCTACTCTCTGGCAGACCGTCCATGGGAGGGGTACATCGTGCGATCCGCAAGGGGCACCGCCGTCCGGCGCCGCGCGGCAGCCGGGCTCGTCGTCGTACTCGGCGCCGCAGCCCTGCCGGCCTGCTCGGACTCGGGCGGCCCGAAGAGCGCGCCGCCGCCGCGCAGCACGCCGGCGCCGTCGCCGAGCGAGACGCCCGAGCCCGCCGTGCACCCGTTCAACGGCGGCACGAAGGGGCTGGACAACCCCGTCCTCGCCGTCAAGATCGAGAACACCCGGCCGGCGCTGCCGCAGAGCGGCGTGAAGGCCGCCGACATCGTCTACGTCGAGCAGGTCGAGGGCGGCGAGACCCGGCTCATGGCGGTGTACTCGTCCAAGCTGCCGAAGCGGGTCGGGCCGGTCCGCAGCGCCCGCATCTCGGACCTGCACATCCTGCCGCAGTTCGGGCGGCCCGCCTTCGCGTTCTCCGGCGTGCAGAGCAAGATGAAGAAGTACATCCGCAGGGCGCCGGTGTACGACATCTCACAGGAGAACGGGGGCGGCGCGTACTTCAGGTCCAGCACCAGGCGCATCCCCTACAACCTGTACGCGAACCCGAAGAACCTGCTCAAACGGGCGCCGAAGGCGGCGAAGCCGCGCGACATCGGGTTCCGGTTCGGGGACGCCCCCGAAGGCGGCAAGCCGACCAGGTCGTTCACCGCCCGGTGGCCGTCGGCGACCATGGGCTTCACCTGGTCGGCCAAGGAGAAGCGGTGGCTCGCCAGCTGGGGCGGCCGCCCCGACCGCGCCGCCGAGGGCGGGCGGCTGGGCGGCAAGACCATCGTCATCCAGTACGCCAAGACGACCCGGTCGAAGTTCCACGACTTCCTCGGCAGCTACACGCCGCTGATCCACACCACCGGCACCGGCCGGGCCGTCGTCCTGCGGGACGGCAAGTCCTACAAGGCCAAGTGGTCGCGGCCCTCCGAGAAGAAGGGGACGACCTTCACCACCGCCGACGGCGAGCCGATGACGTTCGCGCCGGGCCAGGTGTGGGTGCTGCTCGTCAACGACGGCAAGCCCTACACGCCCTGACCCGCGTTCCGGACGGCCCGGCGGCGGTCACTCTGTAAGCGCCGGGCCGTGCGCGTTGACGGTCTGCCGGGTCGAACAGTCGCACGAGCAGGCAATATCATGGAAAGTGATTTGTCGTCCGTCCACGTGAGGAATGCCCGTGTCCACTTCCACTCCCGCCACTGACAACGCAGCGCCCGAGACCGGGACCGCCCGCGTCAAGCGCGGCATGGCGGAGATGCTCAAGGGCGGCGTGATCATGGACGTCGTCACGCCCGAGCAGGCGAAGATCGCCGAAGACGCGGGCGCCGTCGCCGTCATGGCCCTGGAGCGGGTGCCCGCCGACATCCGCGCCCAGGGCGGCATCTCCCGGATGAGCGACCCCGACATGATCGACGGGATCATCAACGCGGTCTCCATCCCGGTCATGGCCAAGGCCCGCATCGGCCACTTCGTCGAGGCCCAGGTGCTGCAGGCCCTCGGCGTCGACTACATCGACGAGTCCGAGGTGCTCACCCCGGCCGACTACGACAACCACATCGACAAGTGGGCGTTCACCGTCCCGTTCGTGTGCGGCGCGACCAGCCTCGGCGAGGCGCTGCGCCGGATCACCGAGGGCGCGGCGATGATCCGCTCCAAGGGCGAGGCCGGCACCGGCGACGTCTCGAACGCGACCACGCACATGCGGAAGATCCGGCAGGAGATCCGCCGGCTGCAGAACCTGCCCGAGGACGAGCTGTACGTCGCCGCGAAGGAGCTCCAGGCCCCCTACGAGCTGGTCAAGGAGGTCGCGCAGGCCGGCAAGCTGCCCGTCGTGCTGTTCACCGCCGGCGGCATCGCCACGCCCGCCGACGCGGCGATGATGATGCAGCTCGGCGCCGAGGGCGTCTTCGTCGGCTCCGGGATCTTCAAGTCCGGCAACCCGGCCCAGCGCGCCGAGGCCATCGTGAAGGCCACCACCTTCCACGACGACCCCGACGTGATCGCCAAGGTGTCCCGCGGGCTCGGCGAGGCCATGGTCGGCATCAACGCCGCCTCCCTCGGCGAGGACCAGAAGTTCGCGGGCCGCGGCTGGTAGCCCGGGGGTCCACAGCTCGGGCGGACGGGGTTAACCTGGCGGCGTGGCCGGAGGGCGGTGTCCGGCCGCGGGAGGGGAGAGCATGGCTTGGTCGGTCGCGCTGGCGTGCGCGAGCGCGGGTGAACCCACCGAGGTGTTCCGGCCGGGCCTCGTGCCCGACCCGGACGCGGCCGCGGCGATCGCGCGCGGCCTCTACCCCGCGGACACCCTGACCGAGACCGGTGACACGGTCCTGGACTTCGCGCTCTGGCCGTACGAGGACGAGCTGTTCGTCGGGGCGTTCGAGCGGGCGCTGCTGCTCTGCGACCGGCGGCTGTTCTGCCTCGACGACGACGCCCGCCGGATCGCCGACACCGCCGCGGCGGCGCTGCCCGGCTCGCACTGCGGCGTCCTCGTCCTGCACAACGTGATCCGCGGCTGCTGGTTCCGCTGGTACGACTCCGGCGAGCTGCGCCGCGACGTGTTCGTCACCGCCGAGGACGGCGTCGTCGTCGACCAGGGCGACCGGCTGGCCGCCGAGCGGCCGTTCTGGCGCGCCATCGACGCGGGCGCGCCGGACGTCCCCCTGCCGTTCGACCCCGAGGAGTTCGGCCTCGCGCTCGCCGAGGCGCACATGTTCGGCCGCGGCATCGCCGACCGCGGCAAGGACGGCTTCCTGCCCCTGGAGCTCCCGCTGCGCCGCTTCAAGCACGCCTGACCGCGGGAAGACCGGCCAGGTCGCGGCGCGTTGTAAGGAATGTCTAGGGTTGACACGACCCCGCCGCATCCCCGGAAGGTTCCCACGTGACGACTGTGCCGACGATCGGTGTCCTCGCCCTGCAGGGCGACGTGCGCGAGCACGCCCGCGCGCTGGAGGCCGCGGGGGCGCGCACGGTGGGCGTGCGCCGCCCCGAGGAGCTGGAGCGCGTCGACGGGCTCGTCCTGCCCGGCGGCGAGTCCACCACGATGTGGCGGCTGGCGCGCGCGTTCGACCTGCTCGACCCGCTGCGCAAGCGGATCGAGGCGGGCATGCCCGCGTACGGCTCCTGCGCCGGCATGATCATGCTCGCGGACCGCATCCGGGACGGCGTCGCGGGCCAGGAGACCGTCGGCGGGATCGACATGACCGTGCGGCGCAACGCGTTCGGCCGCCAGGTCGACTCCTTCGAGGCCGCGGTGCCGCTGACCGGTATGGGGGACACGCCGTACCACGCCGTTTTCATCCGCGCGCCCTGGGTCGAGTCCGTGGGCGACGCCGTCGAGGTCCTCGGACGCGCCGAGAGCGGCCCGAACGCCGGTAGGATCGTCGCCGTTCGTCAGGGACGTCTCATGGCGACCTCGTTCCATCCGGAGTTGACAGGCGATTTCCGCGTGCACCACTACTTCGCCGATCTGGTGCGCCGGACCACAGAGGAGGAGTGACAGATGTCCGGCCATTCCAAGTGGGCGACGACCAAGCACAAGAAGGCGGCCCTCGACGCCAAGCGGGGCAAGCTCTTCGCGAAGCTGATCAAGAACATCGAGGTGGCGGCGCGCACCGGCGGCGGCGACCCCGATGCCAACCCCACCCTCTACGACGCCATCTACAAGGCGAAGAAGAACTCCGTGCCCAACGACAACATCGAGCGCGCGCGCAAGCGCGGCGCCGGTGAGGAGGCCGGGGGCGCCGACTGGCAGACCATCACCTACGAGGGCTACGCGCCCGGCGGCGTCGCGGTGCTCATCGAGTGCCTGACCGACAACCGCAACCGCGCCGCCTCCGAGGTGCGCGTCGCGCTCACCCGCAACGGCGGCTCGCTCGCCGACCCCGGCTCGGTGTCGTACATGTTCAACCGCAAGGGCGTCGTGATCGTCCCCAAGGCGAACACCAGCGAGGACGACGTCATGATGGCCGTCCTCGACGCGGGCGCCGAGGAGGTCAACGACCTCGACGACGACAACTTCGAGGTCGTCAGCGAGGCCGCCGACCTGGTCGCCGTCCGCACCGCCCTGGTCGACGCGGGCATCGACTACGAGTCGGCGGAGAGCAAGTTCCTGCCGAGCGTCACCGTCCCCCTCGACGAGGAGAACGCCAAGAAGGTCTTCCGCCTCCTCGACGCCCTGGAGGACTCCGACGACGTCCAGGACGTCTACGCCAACTTCGACGTCTCCGACGAGGTCATGGCCTCCCTCGACGCCTGAGCCCGCTCCTCCGCCGCCGCTCCCCGCCGGGACGCGGCGGCGCCGCGCGTCGCGCCGCTCCCGCCGGGGTGCTTCTGGCCGGGGCCGCGGGTTGGTAGCGTTGGCGGCCGAACAGATGATCGAAGGAGCGGCCGTGCGGGTGATGGGGGTGGACCCCGGGCTCACCCGGTGCGGGGTGGGGGTCGTCGAGGGCGCCCCGGGCAAGCGGCTCCACCTGGTGCACGTGTCCGTCGTGCGGACCGGCGCGGACGAGGAGCACGCCCTGCGCCTGGTGGGCATCGAGGCGGGCATCGAGGCGCTGATGGAGGAGTTCCGGCCGGACGCCGTCGCCGTCGAGCGGGTGTTCTCCCAGCACAACGTCCGGACGGTGATGGGGACCGCGCAGGCCGCCGGCATCGCGATGCTGGCGGCGGCCCGGCGCGGGCTGCCCGTCGCCCTGCACACCCCCAGCGAGGCCAAGGCCGCCGTCACCGGGAACGGGCGGGCCGACAAGGCGCAGGTGACCCGGATGGTGACCCGGCTGCTGTCCCTGGAGACGGCCCCCAGCCCGGCGGACGCGGCGGACGCGCTCGCGCTGGCCATCTGCCACGTCTGGCGCGGGGGAGCGCAGCAGCGGCTCGCACACGCGCGGCGGTCGCGCATCGAGGAGGCGGCCCGGGCCGAGCGCGCCCGGCTCGCCGCCCGCGGCAGAGGAGGAGAAGTCCAGTGATCGCCTTCGTCAGCGGCCGGGTGGCCGCCGCGGGCCCCGACGGGGCGGTGATCGACGTGCACGGCGTCGGGCTCTCGGTGCAGTGCACGCCCGCGACCCTCGCCGGGCTGCGGGTCGGCGACGAGGCGCACGTGCCGACGTCCCTCGTCGTCCGGGAGGACTCCCTCACCCTGTTCGGGTTCGCCGACGACGACGAGCGGACGGTGTTCGAGCTGCTGCAGACCGCCAGCGGCATCGGGCCCCGGCTCGCGCTCGCGATGCTCGCCGTCCACACGCCCGACGCGCTGCGCCGCGCCGTGGCCGCCGAGGACGTCGCCGCCCTCACCAAGGTGCCCGGCATCGGCAAGAAGGGCGCCCAGCGGATCGTCCTGGAGCTCCGCGACCGGCTCGGCGGCCCGGCCGGCGACGGCGCCGGCGAGGTCCGCGCGACCGCCCGCGCGGAGGCCTGGCGCGAGCAGGTGCAGATGGGGCTGATCAACCTCGGCTGGTCCGCGAAGGACGCCGGCGCCGCCGTGGACGCCGTCGCCGCCGACCTCGACGGCGGCGAGGCGCCGCCCGTGGCCGTCCTGCTGAAGTCGGCGCTGAAGAAGCTGAGCAGATGACGGGCGGCGGACCGGGGCTCCCCCCGCGGGGAGCGGGGCGCGAGGAGCCCGAGCGGCTCGTGTCGGCGGCCGCCGACGGCGCCGAGGAGCAGCGGATCGAGGCCGCGCTGCGGCCGAAGAAGCTCGCCGACTTCGTCGGGCAGGAACGGGTCCGCGAGCAGCTGTCGCTGGTGCTGCACAGCGCGCTGCGGCGCGGCCGGACGCCCGACCACGTGCTGCTGTCGGGCGGCCCCGGCCTCGGCAAGACCACCCTCGCCATGATCATCGCGGCGGAGCTGGGGCAGCCGCTGCGGATCTCCTCCGGGCCCGCGATCGAGCGGGCCGGCGACCTCGCGGCCGTGCTGTCGACCCTCGCCGAGGGCGAGGTCCTCTTCCTGGACGAGATCCACCGGCTGGCGCGTCCCGCCGAGGAGATGCTCTACATGGCGATGGAGGACTTCCGGGTCGACGTCGTCGTCGGCAAGGGACCGGGCGCGACCGCCATCCCCCTCGACATCGCGCCGTTCACGCTGGTCGGGGCCACCACGCGGGCGGGCATGCTGCCCGGGCCGCTGCGCGACCGGTTCGGCTTCGTGGCGCACATGGACTTCTACGAGCCCGCCGAGCTGGAGGTCATCGTCCGGCGGTCGGCGGCGCTGCTGGACGTCGAGATCACCGACGACGCCGCCGCCGAGGTCGCCGGGCGGTCCCGCGGCACGCCCCGCATCGCCAACCGGCTGCTGCGCCGCGTCCGCGACTACGCCGAGGTCCGGGCCGACGGGGTCATCACCAGGGAATCCGCTCGGGCCGCCCTCGCGTTGTACGAGGTGGACGAACGGGGGCTGGACCGGCTCGACCGGTCCGTCCTGGAGTCGCTGATGCGCAAGTTCGGCGGCGGCCCCGTGGGTCTCTCCACCCTCGCCGTGTCGGTGGGGGAGGAACCCGAGACCGTGGAGGTCGTCGCCGAGCCGTTCCTCGTCCGGCAGGGCCTGCTGGCGAGGACGCCCCGCGGGCGCGTCGCCACCGCGGCCGCGTGGGCCCACATGGGCCTCGCCCCGCCGCCGCCGGCGGCGCCTCCGGCGGGGACCCTGTTCGACGTGGACGAGGGCGCCGACCCGGCGCAATAGTGATCATCCGGTAACGGGTTGGGAACTTCCGGGCGTCGCCGATCGTCGCGTCGTTGCCGGGGTCTCGCGTACTCTCTAAACTCCGGGACTTGGTTCACCGTCTCCAGCCGGCGGTCCCGTGCGCGTGGCCGTTCCGGTCACAGGCTGGGCAATCGACATCGGAAGGATGCCCCTGCAATGGGCAGCGACATGATTCTCGCCGCGGACTCGGGCGGCAGCGGGGCCTTCAACCTGCTCCTGCTCCTCGCGATCCCCGTGGTCTTCTACCTTCTGCTCATCCGGCCGCAGAGCAAGCGGCGCAAGGAGCAGATGCAGATGCAGAGCGACCTGCGGCCCGGCGCCCGCGTGCTGACGACGAGCGGCATGCGCGCCGTCGTCGTGGAGGTCGACGACGACGGTGTCGTGCTGGAGATCGCCGACGGTGTCGAGGTGAGGTTCCTCAAGCAGGCCGTCATGCAGGTCCTCAAGGACTCCGACTCCGAGGACCTCGACGACGAGCTCGACGAGGACGCCGACGAGCAGGAAGAGGACGAGGACGACGCCGTCGACCTCTCCAAGGACGGCGGTGCGGACGCCGACGACTCCGCGGCGGACGAGGACGGCGAGCCCGAGTCCGAGCCGAAAGGGAAGACGAAGGTGAAGACGGCCGACAAGCCGTCCGCCTAGCCCCTCCCTCGGCGACGACAAAGACGGGAAGTACGACGACAAGTGGCATCGCCCAGAAACGCTCCCAAGCCCGGGCGCACCCTCCTCGCGCTGTTCGCGGTCCTGGTCGTCCTCGCCGGTCTGGCGGTCTGGCAGGGGCGCACGACGCCCAAGCTCGGCCTCGACCTCGCCGGCGGGACGACCGTGACCCTCACCGCCAAGACCCCCGGCGGGGGCGATCCCCCCGCCGAGCAGATGAACCAGGCCGTCAAGATCATGACGCAGCGCGTCAACGGCCTGGGGGTCTCGGACGCCGAGGTCGCGAAGCAGGGCAGCAACAACATCGTGGTGAACGTCCCCGGCGAAGGGCAGAGCCGCGTCGTCAGCCTGATCGGCACCACGGCGAAGCTGCAGTTCCGCCAGGTCTTCGCGACGGCGGACGGCCACCCGTCGGGCGGTGCCTCGCCGAGCCCGTCGCCGAGCCACTCGGCCAAGGACAAGGGCGACAAGAACGACAAGGGCGCCAAGGACGGCGGTAAGAGCGCCTCACCGTCCGCGTCGCCCACGGCGAGCGCGTCGCCCTCGTCGTCGTCCACCCCGCGCGGCAAAGCGCTGTCGCAGGCGCTGACCGCCCCGACGCCGAAGCCGTCCGGCGGGGCGACCCCGTCCCCGTCGTCGCCGCTGGTCCAGCCGTCCGGGCAGCCCTCCGCCCCGGCGCAGGACTACCCCGGCGTGACCGACAAGGCCGTGATCAAGCAGTTCGAGGCGCTCGACTGCTACAGCGGCGACCGGCACGCCCCCGGCGCGAACGACCCCTCCCGCAAGTTCGTCGCCGCCTGTGACCAGGACGAGGAGAACGGCCAGGTCACCAAGTACATCCTCGGGCCCGTCCGGGTGCTCGGCGAGAACGTCGACAAGGCCAACGCGATGCCGCCGAACGCCCAGCAGGGCCAGGCGAGCTGGTCGGTCTCGCTGAAGTTCGACGGCAAGGGCGCCCGCCAGTTCGGCGAGGTCACCACCGACGCCTCCCGCGCCTACCAGCAGAACCCGTCCTCGCCGCAGGCGCAGGTCGCGATCGTGCTGGACGGCCAGGTCGTCTCGGCGCCCGCCATCCGGGAGGGCCCGATCACCGGCGGCACGGCCAGCATCGACGGGCCGCCGGAGAGCTTCGACCAGCAGTACGCCACCGACCTCGCCAACGTGCTCAAGTACGGGGCGCTGCCGCTGGAGTTCACGCAGAGCTCCATCGACGAGGTGTCGTCCACGCTGGGCTCCGACCAGCTGACCGGCGGCCTCATCGCCGGCGCGATCGGCCTCGGCCTGGTCGTCCTGTACTGCCTGTTCTACTACCGCGGCCTCGGCCTGGTGGCGGTGTCCAGCCTGGTCGTGGCGTCGATCACCACCTACGAGTCGGTGGTGATCCTCGGTGAGGGGATGGGCTTCCGGCTCTCCCTGCCGCACATCATCGGGCTGATCGTCTCGATCGGCATCACCGCCGACTCGTTCATCGTCTACTTCGAGCGGCTGCGCGACGAGCTGAGGGCCGGCCGCAAGCTGCGCTCCTCCGTGGAGAACGCCTGGAAGCGGGCGCGGCGCACGATCCTCGTCGCCGACGCCGTCACGTTCCTCGCCGCGCTGGTGCTGTACTTCCTCGCGGTCGGCGGCGTCGCCGGGTTCGCGTTCGCGATGGGCCTCACGACGCTCATCGACATCGTCGTGGTGTTCTTCTTCACCAAGCCGATGGTCGCGCTGCTGTCGCGCACCAAGTTCTTCGGCCGGGGGCATCCGATGTCGGGGCTCGACCCGAGGCGGCTGCACAAGGCCGCCCAGGACAAGGCCGCGGCGGCCACCGCCCGCACGACGAGCCAGGAGGCCTGACCCATGGGACTGCGAACGGCCACCTCGCGGATCTACCGGGGCGAGATCAGCGCCGACATCGTCGGCCGCCCGAAGATCTGGTACACCATCTCCGGGCTGCTGCTGGCGCTGTCGATCGCCGGCCTGATCGTCCAGGGCCTGAACTTCGGCGTCGAGTTCAAGGGCGGCTCCGTCTTCACCTTCCAGGCGAAGAGCTCCTCGATCGAGCAGGTGCGCACCGCCGTCACCGACGGCGGCGCCCACCAGGCGATCGTGCAGAAGGCCGGTGACGACTGGCGGGTCACGACCGAGAGCATGGACTCCGCGCACGTCACCCAGGTCAAGTCCAAGATCACGCAGGAGCTGAGCGTTCCCGCGAACGAGGTCAGCACCCAGGTCGTCGGCGCCTCGTGGGGCGGCGAGATCCAGAAGAAGGCCTGGCAGGCGCTGATCGTCTTCATGATCTTGATCATCGGCTACCTGTCGGTCGCGTTCGAGTGGCGGATGGCCGTGGCCGCGGTCGTCGCGCTGATCCACGACCTCGTCATCACGGCCGGCGTCTACGCCTGGTCCGGGTTCGAGGTCACCCCGGCGACGCTGCTCGGCTTCCTGACGATCCTCGGCTACTCGCTGTACGACGCGGTCGTCGTGTTCGACATGATCAAGGAGGTCACGAGACCGCTCGGCCCGACGTCCAAGACCACCTACAGCGAGGCCGCGAACCAGGCGCTCAGCAGCACGCTGGTGCGCTCGCTGAACACCTCCCTGGTGGCGATCCTGCCGGTCGGCGCGATCCTGTTCATCGGCACCACCCTGTTCGGCGCCGGGACGCTGAAGGACCTGTCGCTCGCCCTGTTCGTCGGCATGATCGTCGGGACGTACTCCTCGATCTGCGTGGCGACGCCGCTGCTCGTCCAGTTCAAGGAGCGCGAGCCGAAGTACCGGCAGATCCGGGAGAACATCGCCCGCCGGGAGCGCAACGCGACCAAGCAGGTCAAGACCGCCAAGGTCACGGCCGGTGCGGGCGCGTCCGGGGAGCCGCCCGCCGGCGCGGCGCCCGGCGGCGCGGCGTCCGGCGGCGGGTCCGACGACCGGCCCGCGGACGTGCGGAGCACCGTCACCGTGCGGAAGGTCGTGCAGACGGGGCCGCGGCAGCAGCCGAAGCGCGGGACGCGGCAGCAGCGCCGCGGCGGCAAGTAGCACAAGGGGACTCTTCGACCGTGGACCTCGGAAAGCTGATCCAGGAGCGGATCCGCGACATCCCCGACTACCCGAAGCCCGGGGTGGTGTTCAAGGACATCACCCCGCTGCTGGCCGACCACGTCGCGTTCGCCGGTGTCGTCGACTCGATCGTCAACCACCGCGGCCGCGGCACCATCGACAAGATCGTCGGCATCGAGGCCCGCGGGTTCATCCTCGCCGCGCCCGTCGCCTACCACTTCGGCGCCGGGTTCGTCCCGGTGCGCAAGAAGGGCAAGCTGCCCGCGGAGACGCGCGCGGAGACCTACGACCTGGAGTACGGGAACGAGACGATCGAGATCCACTCCGACGCGCTCGAACCGGGCGACCGGGTGCTGGTCGTCGACGACGTCCTCGCCACCGGCGGGACGGCCCGGGCCGCCGCGGACCTCGTCCGGCGGGTCGGCGGCGACGTCGTCGGGCTGTCGGTCCTCCTGGAGCTCTCCTTCCTGCACGGACGCGACAAACTGGGGAATCTGGACGTCCATTCCCTGGTTACGGTCTAGTGCGAAATGCCCGCCGGATACACTGGCGCCAACAGGGTCCGGCGGGGACGGGCGCGACCCGCGGGACCTGCGCTACAGCGCCCGGATGGACGAAGGAGGCTGGGTGCCCGGTGAGGTGGTATCGACCGGCGCGGTGAGCGACGCCGCCGCGGCGACCCGGGCCGGAGACCGTCCGGTGCGGGAGACCGCGGGGGAGCGGGCCGTGAAGACGGCCGGGGCGTCCGGCGCGCCGCCGAGGCGCGGGGACCGCCGTGCGCCGCCGACCGGACCTCCCGCCGAGGGCCCGCAGGCTCCCGAGGGCTCCGAGCTCCCGGCACCCGAAAGCCCGGCTCCCGAGTTTCCGGCTCCCGAAGGTCCGGTCGCGGAGACCGCTCCGGCCACCGAGGCGCCGCCGGCGGAGAAGCCCGCCGCGCCGCCCTCCCGCCCACAGACTCCCCCCGCCGAGAGCACCGCCTCCAGGGAGGACGCCGATGACGCGTCCGAGCCCGACGTCCCGTCCAAACCGACGCCGGCCACGATTCCACCGTCTGCCGCCCGGGTGCGCCGCAGGCTCGCCAGGCTGGGCGCCCAGCGCGGCCCAACTATGAACCCGGTACTGGAACCACTGATCAAGACGGTCCGCAACACCCACCCCAAGGCGGACCTGCGGCTCATCGAGCGCGCGTACGACGTCGCGGCGCACTACCACCGCAACCAGAAGCGCAAGAGCGGCGACCCGTACATCACGCACCCCCTCGCGGTCGCGACGATCCTCGCCGAGCTCGGCATGAACACCGAGACGCTCTGCGCGGCGCTGCTGCACGACACCGTCGAGGACACCCCGTACACCCTCGACCAGCTCAGCGCCGAGTTCGGCGACGAGATCGCCGCGCTCGTCGACGGCGTCACCAAGCTCGACAAGGTCAAGTACGGCGAGGCGGCCGAGGCCGAGACCGTCCGCAAGATGGTCGTGGCCATGTCCCGCGACATCCGCGTCCTGGTGATCAAGCTCGGCGACCGGCTGCACAACATGCGGACGCTGCGCTACATGCCGCGGCACAAGCAGGAGAAGAAGGCCCGCGAGACCCTGGAGGTGTTCGCGCCGCTCGCGCACCGCCTCGGGATGAACACGCTGAAGTGGGAGCTGGAGGACCTCGCGTTCGCCACGATGTACCCCAAGCGGTTCGACGAGATCGCCCGGCTGGTGTCCGAGCGCGCCCCGCGCCGCGACGTCTACCTGCAGGAAGTGATCGAGAACGTCTCCACCGACCTGCGCGAGGCCCGGATCAAGGCCACCGTCACCGGCCGGCCGAAGCACTACTACTCGATCTACCAGAAGATGATCGCGCGGGACGTCAGCTTCGACGACATCTACGACCTGGTCGGCATCCGGGTCCTCGTCGACAGCGTCCGCGACTGCTACGCCGCGCTCGGCTCGATCCACGCGCGATGGAACCCGGTCCCCGGCCGGTTCAAGGACTACATCGCGATGCCGAAGTTCAACATGTACCAGTCGCTGCACACGACGGTGATCGGCCCGGAGGGCAAGCCCGTCGAGCTGCAGATCCGCACCTGGGGCATGCACCGCCGCGCCGAGTACGGCGTCGCCGCGCACTGGAAGTACAAGGAGGAGACGGTCGGCGGCCGCAAGGCCGGCGACATGCAGTGGCTCCGCCAGCTCCTCGACTGGCAGAAGGAGACCGCCGACCCGGCCGAGTTCCTGGAGTCGCTGCGCTTCGACCTGTCGGTCTCCGAGGTGTTCGTGTTCACCCCGAAGGGCGACGTGATCGCGCTGCCGCAGGGCGCGACGCCCGTCGACTTCGCGTACGCGATCCACACCGAGGTCGGGCACCGATGTATCGGCGCCCGCGTCAACGGCCGCCTCGTCCCGCTCGAATCGACCCTCGACAACGGCGACACCGTGGAGGTCTTCACCTCCAAGTCGCCGGACGCGGGGCCCTCGCGCGACTGGCTCGGCTTCGTCAAGAGCGCCCGCGCCCGCAACAAGATCAAGCACTGGTTCTCCAAGGAGCGCCGCGACACCGCGATCGAGTCCGGCAAGGACGCCATCGCCCGCGCGATGCGCAAGCAGAACATGCCGCTGCAGCGGATGATGTCCGGTGAGGCCCTCCTCGCCCTCGCCCGCGACATGCGCTACCCGGACGTCTCCTCCCTCTACGCCGCCGTCGGCGAGAGCCAGGTCTCCGCGCAGCACGTCGTCCAGCGCCTCGTGGACGCCCTCGGCGGCGTGGAGAGCGCCGAGGAGGACCTCGCCGAGATCGCGCTGCCGACCCGCCGCAAGCAGCGCCGCGCGGGCGACCCCGGCGTCGTCGTCGCCGACGACCCGGACGTGTGGGTCCGGCTGTCCCGCTGCTGCACCCCGGTCCCGGGCGACGACATCGTCGGCTTCATCACCCGCGGCCACGGCGTGTCCGTGCACCGCTCGGACTGCGCCAACGTCGCCAGCCTGAAGTCGCAGCCCGACCGCCTGATCGACGTCAAATGGTCCCCCGGCGAGGACTCGGTCTTCCTCGTGGCCATCCAGGTCGAGGCCCTCGACCGGCCCCGCCTGCTGTCGGACGTGACCCGCGTCCTCTCGGACCAGCACGTCAACATCCTGTCGGCCTCGGTCACCACGTCCCGCGACCGCGTCGCGGTCAGCCGCTTCACCTTCGAGATGGGCGACCCGAAGCACCTCGGCCACGTTCTGAAGGCGGTCCGCTCCATCGACGGCGTCTATGACGTCTACCGCGTGACCAGCGGCGCCACCCGCTAGGGCGGCACCCGCTGGGCGGCACCCGCCAGGCGGCACCTGCCAGGCCCCGCCCCCGCCGCGAGCGGCGGGGGCGGGGCTCAGGTCACTCTTCGGGCCGGTCGTCCTCGGGGATCACGTCGACGCCGGCCTCGGCGCGCTGCTGGGCGGTGATCGGGGTCGGGGCCGCGGTCAGCGGGTCGTAGCCGGACGCGGCCTTCGGGAAGGCGATCACGTCGCGGATGGAGTCCTGCCCGGCGAGGAGCATGACGGTGCGGTCCCAGCCGAAGGCGATGCCGCCGTGCGGGGGCGGGCCGAACTTGAACGCCTCCAGCAGGAAGCCGAACTTGGACTCCGCCTCCTCCTTGGACAGGCCGAGGACGTCGAAGACCCGCTGCTGCATCTCGGCGCGGTGGATGCGGATGGAGCCGCCGCCGATCTCGTTGCCGTTCAGGACGAGGTCGTAGGCGTCGGCGAGGGCGGCGCCCGGGTCCTCGTGGAAGGTGTCGGCGTACTCCGGCTTCGGCGCGGTGAACGGGTGGTGCACGGACGTCCAGCCGATCTGCTCGCCCTTGTCGTCCTCGACGGGCTCGAAGATCGGGGCGTCGACGACCCAGACGAACTCCCACGCGGACTCGTCGATCAGGCCGCGGCGGCGGCCGATCTCCAGGCGGGCCGCGCCGAGCAGCTCCTGCGTGGCGTGCCGCTTGCCGGCGCCGAAGAAGATCGCGTCGCCGGGCGCGGCGCCCGTCTTGGCGGCAAGGCCCTCCTTCTCGGCGTCGGAGAGGTTCTTGGCGACCGGGCCGCCGAGGGCGCCGTCCTCCTGGACGAGGACGTAGGCGAGGCCGCGGGCGCCGCGGGCCTTCGCCCAGTCCTGCCAGCCGTCCAGCTCCTTGCGGGTCTGCGACGCGCCGCCCGGCATGACGACCGCGCCGACGTACGGGGCCTGGAACACGCGGAACGACGTGCCGGCGAAGTACTCGGTCATGTCGGTCAGTTCGAGGCCGAAGCGCAGGTCGGGCTTGTCGGAGCCGTACCGGGCCATCGCGTCGGCGTAGGTGATGTGGGGGATCGGCCGGGGGATCTCGTAGCCGGCGATGTCCTTCCAGAGGCGCGCCACGAGGTCCTCGCCGACCTTCAGGACGTCGCCCTGGTCGGCGAACGACATCTCGATGTCGATCTGGGTGAACTCGGGCTGCCGGTCGGCGCGGAAGTCCTCGTCGCGGTAGCAGCGGGCGATCTGGTAGTAGCGCTCCATGCCGCCGACCATCAGCAGCTGCTTGAACAGCTGCGGCGACTGCGGCAGCGCGTACCAGTGGCCCGGCTTGAGCCGGACGGGGACGAGGAAGTCGCGGGCGCCCTCGGGCGTCGACCGGGTGAGCGTGGGCGTCTCGACGTTGACGAAGCCGTGCTCGCGCATCACCTCGTGCGTCAGGAACGACGCCTCCGAGCGGATCTTCATCGCGCGGGCGACGGACTCGCGGCGCAGGTCGAGGTACCGGTACTTGAGCCGGATCTCCTCGTTGACGTTGACGTCGCCCTCGATGGGGAAGGGGAGCGGCGCGGCGTCCGACAGCACCTCGATGTCGGTGGCGGCGACCTCGATGTCGCCGGTCGGCAGCTCGGGGTTCTCGTTGCCGGCGGGGCGGACGCGGACCTCTCCGACGACCTTGACGCAGAACTCCGAGCGCAGGTCGTGCGCGGTGTCCTCCTCGCGGAAGACGACCTGCGCGGTGCCGGACGCGTCGCGCAGGTCGATGAACGTGACGCCGCCGTGGTCGCGGCGGCGGCCGACCCAGCCGGCCAGGGTCACCTGCTGACCGGCGTGCTCCTTGCGGAGGGTGCCCGCCTCGTGGGTGCGGATCATTTGGAGAGCCTTTCCTTCAACGTCGTGACGAGGTCGGTGAGCGGGACGGCGGTCTGGTCGCCCCCGGCCAGGTCCTTGACCTGGGCGACGCCGTCCGCGATATCTCGCTCCCCGAGGATCACGGCGTAGCGGGCGCCGGAGCGGTCCGCGTCCTTCATGGCGCCCTTCAGCTTCTTGCCGCCGAACGCCATGTCGGCGGCGATCCCGGCGCGGCGCAGGTCGGCGACGAGCGTGAACACGCGGCGCTCGGCGGTGTCGCCGAGCGGGACGCCGAACGCCTCGCAGCGCGGCTTGGCGGCGAACGCCGCGCCCCGCCCCTCCCGCGACTCGGCTTCGAGGGCCAGGATGGTGCGGTCGAGGCCGAGGCCGAACCCGATGCCGGGGAGGGGCGGGCCGCCGATGTCCTCGGAGAGGCCGTCGTAGCGGCCGCCGCCGCCGATCCCGGACTGGGCGCCGAGCAGCGGGTGGTCGAACTCGTAGGTGGTGCGGGTGTAGTAGTCCAGGCCGCGGACGAGGGTGGGCGTGTCCTCCCACGCGATGCCGAGGTCGGCGAGCAGTTCGCGGACCCGGTCGTGGTGCGCCTTGCACGCCGGGCACAGGTGGTCGGCCATCAGCGGGGCGCCGGCGAGCTGCTCGCGGACCTTGGGGCGCTTGTCGTCCAGGACGCGGAGCGGGTTGATCTCGACGCGGGCGCGGGTGTCCTCGTCGAGGTCGAGGCCGCGCAGGAACTCCTGCAGCAGGGCACGGTACGCGGGGCGGCACTCCTTGCAGCCGAGCGAGTTCAGCAGCAGCCGCACCCGGGTGATGCCGAGCGAGCGGTACCAGTCCGACGCGATCGCGATGGTCTCGGCGTCGACCTGCGGGTCCTCGCTGCCGATCGCCTCCAGGTCGAGCTGGTAGAACTGCCGGTAGCGGCCCTGCTGCGGGCGCTCGGCGCGGAACGCGGGGCCCGTCGTCCACACCTTCACCGGCAGCGGGCCCTTGTGCAGGTTGTTCTCCAGGACGGACCGCAGCACCGACGCGGTGAACTCGGGGCGCAGCGTCAGCGACCGGCCGCCCCGGTCCTCGAAGGTGTACATCTCCTTGGACACCACGTCGGTGGACTCGCCGACGCCGCGCCGGAACAGGTTGGTGTCCTCGAAGACGGCCAGCTCCAGGTAGCCGTAGCCGGCGAGCCGCGCCTGCTCGGCGAACGCCTCGCGGATGGCGTAGAAGAGGTCCGCGCGCGGCGGGACGTATTCACTGACCCCCTTGGGGGCCCGGAAGCTCGAACTCATGGTCTCTTAGGCTCAGAATCCCTTGTTGGGCCCGTCCGCGGGCGCGCTCGTCCCCTTCAGGGAGGGCGACTCCCCTGGCCGAAGCCCGGTGAGGAACGGGTTGGTGGCGCGTTCCCGGCCGATTGTGGTCTGCTCGCCGTGGCCGGGCAGGACGGCGGTGTCGTCGGGCAGGGTCAGGCACACCCGGGACAGGCTGGCGAGGATCTCCTCGTACGATCCGCCCGGCAGGTCGGTGCGCCCGATCGACCCCGCGAACAGCAGGTCGCCGCTGAACATCACGTCCGGGAGCCGCTCGGTCCGCGGGGTGCGGAACGTCACCGACCCGGGCGTATGGCCCGGCGCGTGGTCGACGGTGAAGCTCAGCCCGGCCAGTTCCAGCGCCGCGCCGTCGGCGAGCTCCCGCACGTCGTCCGGCTCCGACAGCCGCAGTCCGCCGAACAGCTGCTGCCCGGCGCTCAGCGACAGCCCCTTCGCGGGGTCGGTGAGCAGCTCGCGGTCGCCCGGATGGATGTAGGCGGGGACGTCCTTGGCGCCGCACACCGGGGCCACCGACCAGACGTGGTCGAGGTGGCCGTGCGTCAGCAGCACCGCGACCGGCTTCAGCCGGTGCTCGCGCAGGATCTCCTCGATCCCGTCCTCGGCGTCCTGCCCGGGGTCGATGATCACGCACTCCTCACCCGCGGCGGGCGCCACGATGTAGCAGTTCGCGGCGAACGATCCAGCGGGGAACCCGGCGACGAGCACGGTCGTCCTTCCTTAGAACCATCTCGGGTGGGCGTGTCCGAGCGTACCGGCGGGGCCGCGGCCACCGCGAACGAGATCGGGCGCCGCCGTGTCGCGCGGGGCCCGCAGGGCGCGCGGAAAGCGCTCCCTGAGCGCTCCCTGAACGCGGAGGCGCTTTTACTCGCAGGTACCGCTACTATGCGCTGCACGTTCACCTGATCACACCGGAGAGGCGAGGCACGTGGCGGGGAAGGACCGCAAGAAGCAGCTCGCGCGGCAACGGTACGAGCGCCAGCAGCAGCGCCGGGCACAGGAGGCGGCGAGGGCGCGCCGCCTCAAGATCATCGGTTCGGTCGCCGCGGTGGCGGTCGTCGTGGCCGGCGCCGCGGCGTTCATGGTGTTCAAGGAGGACGAGTCCACGGCCGCCGGGCCGCAGTGCGTCTACAAGGGCGACACGCAGGGCCGGGTGCCGAAGGACGTCGGCCGGCCGCCGGGCAAGCCCGCCTACCCGGGCATCGTCCAGGCCACGTTGAAGACGAACCGGGGCGACGTGGAGATGCAGCTGTACGGCGACAAGGCGCCCTGCACGGTGAACTCCTTCGCGTTCCTGGCGCAGAAGAACTACTACGACAAGACCGAGTGCCACCGGCTCACCAGCGGCGGCCTCAACGTCCTGCAGTGCGGCGACCCGACGGCGTCCGGCGAGGGCGGGCCCGGCTACCGGTTCGCCAACGAGAACACCGACGGCGCCACCTATACGGAGGGCACGCTGGCGATGGCGCACAGCAGTGCGCCCGACTCCAACGGCAGCCAGTTCTTCATGGTCTACAAGGACTCGCAGCTCCCGCCGGAGTACACCGTGTTCGGCAAGATCACCAAGGGGCTGGACGTGCTCCAGAAGATCGCCAAGGGGGGTTCGGACCCCAAGGGCGACGGCAAGCCCAAGAAGAAGGTCGAAATCCAGGACGTCACGATCGCCGGGAAATAGGCGAACGGGATACTAAGGTGTGGAGGGTCCGGAGGGCGTAAGTCGTCCGGACCCGCGATTCAGGAGGCAAGGGTGTCCAGCGCGACCGATCCCTGGGGCCGGGTGGACGAGGACGGCACCGTCTATGTCAGGACGGCCGACGGCGAGCGGGTCGTCGGATCCTGGCAGGCCGGTGCGCCCGAAGAGGCCCTGGCCTACTTCAAGCGCAAGTACGACGCGCTCGTCACCGAGATCGGCCTGCTCGAGCAGCGGGTCCGCACCACCGACCTGCAGCCCGCGCAGGCGCAGCAGAGCATCGACCGGCTCCGCGAGGCCGTCGCCGACGCGCACGCCGTCGGCGACCTCGACGCGCTCACCCGGCGGCTGGACGCCCTGACCGAGCAGGTCGGGCGGCGCCGCGAGGAGGTCAAGGCCCAGCGCGAGCAGCACCGCCACGAGGCCCGCGAGGTCAAGGAGCGCATCGTCGCCGAGGCCGAGCGCATCGCCGCCGAGGAGACCCACTGGAAGAACGGCGGCGAGCGGCTCCGCCAGCTCGTCGAGGAATGGAAGGCCGCCGACCGCATCGACCGGCCCACCGAGACCGCGCTGTGGAAGCGGCTGTCCGCCGCCCGCAACGCGTTCACCAAGCGCCGCAAGGCCTACTTCGCCACCCTCGACGACCAGCGCGAGGAGTCCCGCCGGGAGAAGGAGCGCCTCGTCGCCGAGGCCGAGGCGATGTCCGGCTCCACCGACTGGGGCGAGACCGCCGCCGCCTACCGCGACCTGATGCGCCGCTGGAAGATGGCCGGACGCGCCTCCAGGGACGCCGAAGAGGAGCTGTGGGCCCGCTTCAAAGGCGCCCAGGACACCTTCTTCCAGGCCCGCAGCGCCGCGTTCGCCGAACGCGACGCCGAATTCCGCGGCAACGCCCAGGAGAAGGAGAAGATCCTCGCCGAGGCCGAGCGGCTGCTGCCCGTCAAGGACGTCCGGCAGGCCCGGCAGGCGCTGCGCGTGATCCAGGAGCGCTGGGAGGCCGCCGGCATGGTCCCCCGCGACCAGCGCGACCGCCTCGAAGGCCGCCTCCGCAAGATCGAGGAGGCCGTCCGCGCCGCCGAGGAGAACGAGTGGCGCCGCACCAACCCCGAGGCCCGCGCCCGCGCCGAAGCCACCGTCGGGCAGCTGCGCAACTCCATCGAGCAGCTGGAGAAGCGCCTCGGCAAGGCCCGCGACGCCGGCCGCGACAAGGACGTCAAAGAGGCCGAAGAGGCCCTCAACGCCCGCCGCGCCTGGCTGGAAGAGGCAGAGCGGACACTCGCGGAATTCTCGTGAACTGTGTTTGCCCAGGGGGGCGACCCCCTGGAACCCCCGTTGGCGACGCAGGCGATCCTCGCTCCTTTGTT